>NZ_VPEG01000004.1:0-239056 GCF_013417275.1 Acinetobacter sp. YH16038
GAGAATTGAGACATCAATATGGCAATAAACTGATCCCACCGGGAAGCCGCTCTAAATTTCTGTCCAACATGGTGTACTTTAGCAAGTTGTTCAAAATCCTGTCGCACAACAGGTTTAATTAGCTCATGAAATACGGTATTCTGATGGGACAAAACCTGAATCCTGGTCGTTAAAGTGTTTGTTTGCACTCATATTTTAACTGTTAGGACTCAGGTTTTTTTATTTAAAGCAAACTATGGGACAGCAGTGCCCTCGGGTGCTTTTTAATTTGGAATCTGGATTTATTTAAACTTAGATAAAGAACCAGTAAATAAACAGGGAAACCAAGAAAATACACATGATATTCAGGACAAAGCCGACTTTCATCATTTCACTTTGTTGAATATGGCCAGTACCAAACACAATCGCATTCGGTGGTGTCGCCACAGGTAGCATGAAGGCACAAGAAGCCCCAATCCCGATCACAATCACCAGAATCTCTTTAGGCATACCCATCTGGTCGGCAATGGCGGCAAAGACCGGAACCAGTAAGGCAGCTGAGGCAGTATTACTGGTAAATTCAGTCAGGAAGATGATGAAGGTTGCCACAACGAAGATAATTACGAGAGGCGAGGAGTCACCGAAAGCATTTGCCAGTGTTTGACCTAAAACCAGAGAACTGCCTGAATCCTTCAAGACAGCACTTAAGGTCAAGCCGCCACCAAACAGATAGAGCACGCCCCAATCGGTATTTTCAGCAACCTGTTTCCATGTAGCCGTACCCAGAATCACCACCAGACAGGGTGCCAGAATCGCGATCCAGGTATCAGGCTGTGAAATACCGAAATTTTCAGTCAATTTTTTACTGAAAATCCAGGCCATCGCCGTACAGAGGAACAACACCATCGTCGCAATACGGGTGGTGGTCCAGGGGATATTTTCAGTGACAAAATTCACCTTATGATTCAGTTTTGGACGCAATACCACATACAGACTGATCAACATTGCTGGCAGAATAATGAACATCATTGGCAGGCCGACTTTCATCCAGTCAGCGAAGTCATAACCGAGGGCTTTGGCTGCAATCGCATTCGGTGGAGAACCGACGATGGTGCCCAAGCCACCAATACTGGCTGAATAGGCAATCCCGAGCAGAATAAATACAAAGGTTTTACGTTCTTTTTCGGCATCCAGATGCGCAAGTAAACCCAGCGCCAGAGGCAACATCATAGCTGCGGTGGCGGTATTGGAAATCCACATCGACAGGGCAGCAGTTACTAAAAAGATAGCTAGTACCGAAGCACCGAGATGTCCACCGGAGAGCGAGATAATCCATGTGGCAATCTTCTTGTCCAGTTTCTGGATATGCAGCGCCGTAGCCAAAGCAAAACCACCAAAAAACAGGAAAATCACGGGATCGGCAAAGGTAGCGAGTGCTGCCTGCATGCTAATCGGTACCAGTTCATCACCATCTGCCATCGGCATACTCAATACAATCGCCAGTACCGGTATGAGTAGGGCTGTAATCGTAATATGCAGGGCTTCGGTCAGCCATAGAATGGCGATAAAGGTCAGTAGGGCCAATCCCTTATTGGCATTTTCGTCATAGGGTAAAATATGATACAAGCCATAAGAGATCACGGCAGCGATCACAATTAAAATCCAGCCTTTGCGAATTCCTTTTGGCATGGCATTAGTCGGGGTGCGTAAAGGGTCGTTCATACAACCTCCTTGCTCAACTTTTTTATTTAAAAGCGTTTTTGAAATTCTTATAAAAGTGAATATGTGTTTTGATTAAAAAAGATATTATTTAAACAGTATAGTAGAGTGTTGTAATAATCCCACACTTTGCCAAAGTGCGTAAATCCCCAGTCCAAATAGAAAAAACAGCACCAGATATTTGAAATGTTGCTGGGAAAGTCGATGCCGTATTTTTCCACCCAGCCAGACGCCGATGAGTGCAAATAACATGATTCCGAGCAGGATATGTCGCTGATGGGTTTGTAAAGAAATGAGGATCGGGAAGAGTAAGGTCAACTGCACCAGTTTGCTGGCAATAAAGTTAAGATTACTGATGATGACGATATCAGTTTTGGAGAGCTGGCAGCTAAGCAGATACATCATCAGGAAGGGGGCCATGGCATTGGTTGCACCTCCAATCATGCCGGCCAGTAAACCGAATCCTAGCATACTGAGCTGACTGCTACTGACCCGAAGCGGAGTAGAGCGTAACTGATCCAGTACATAGAAAATAATCACCAGACCCAGTAATAATTTAAGATAGCCTTCATTGATCCAGATGAGTAATTTGACCCCCAGCACACTACCGACCAAGCTGCTTAACATGAGTGGCCAATAGCGTGAGACATAATAGCAAATGCTCTGCAACAGGCTATGTTTTGGATCGCTATTGAGCATCCAAAGGTTCAATAACAGGCAGGGGAGGATCACTAAGGTGACTGCTGTACTTAAGGCATATTCACTGGATAAGGCAGCCGTACTCAGCATAGGAAAGCCAAAGCCACTGACCCCATGCAGTAATGCTGCGATCGCACACAGCCAAAGCACAATCCATTCTGCCTGTGTCATCTGGAATCCATTTCAAGAATAAAGTATCAACTTACCCTGAACAGGTGAGCAGGGTAAAGCATAAAATGGTAATAAGACCAAAACCTAAAATCAGGCAAAAAAAACCACGATCTTTTGGGGGAAAGACCGTGGCATAAAAATTTCACCATATGAATATTTAGGTGAAAGAGGAAACGATTTTATCGGTAGTCTTTATCCTGATTCACGGTACGCACAGGACGTTCATAATCAGTTCTGCTCGCAGCATAATCAGGCATAGAATTCTTTTTTGGCATCACTAACCATAGAACCAGATAAACTAAGATACCCGGGAAAGCAGCACTCATGACCGAAATAATCACGAAGATCAAGCGTAATAAATTTGCGTTCCAACCAAAACGTTCAGCAATACCGCCCATTACACCTGCAATCATGTTTGAGCGGTTAGAGCGATATAAACCAACATTGGCCATCCAAGTCTCCTAAAAGAAAAAATAAGGTTGAGTCTAAAAAATGACTCGTATTTATAAGAATGGAGTTTTATCTGAATTTTTAAAGTATCTATTGAAAATAAATTCGTTAAGTAATGTTACGGGAGATTAAATAATCCTTAAAAAATCACTAAGATCATAAAAATTCCATTGAATTCATTATTAAAACTTATAAGTTTTCAGTGAGTCGTCTGCCTATATAGATGTGCACCCCTTCAGGTATATTTTTAAAATGAAATCGAATGTATCGCATCATTTAAGTGGTTTATGCCGGCTTGGATTTGTGCTGGGAAGTGTTGCAGGACTGATTGCCTGTGATGACCATCAAAGCAAACCCTTACCTGATACTACGAAAACTTTGGCACAAGATGGCGTAGTCATCTCCGCCGCCAATGAAAGTTATGACACCCGTAATGCTAAATCGCTCACCCAGACTGCAACCTATAATGCATTGCCTGTAGAACCAAATGTCGATCCTAAACCTGTACCGGATTATGCCAAAAGCTATGTCGGGCGTTATCTTACCCAGATTGATTGTGACGGACGGTTTGCACCTTGTACGGAAGGGAAGTCGGTGTTTATTTTGACTTTATTGCCAGATGGTACAGTGCATCGCAGTATCGTGCATTATGGCAAAGTCTTTGTGAATAATTCCAGACGAGTTCAGACCGAAAGCAATGTGACCTATCGTAAGGACCGCTGGACGATTAATCCGGAACAAACTGAACTGATCGTGGACCGTAAAGAGGGGGCAAAATTCTATTATACAATTAAAAGCCCAACCCATCTGGTCATGAATCTGGAAAAAATTTATGACGAAAAAGAACGGGCAAACCAGCAGTTATTTGATCAGGGTTATCCTGCACCTTCTAAAGCGTATGAGTTGGTCAAAGATTCTGAATTTAAGATGACAGAATAAAAGCGATAAAATCTGTAAAAAATTTAAAAACAGAGTAAATGGAAATGGCGATTCTAAAATTGTCAGGATGAATTGCGCTTAAATAAAAAGAATGAACTGAATAATATATGAAATATTATAAGAATATTGAAAGAAGAAATAAATATAGAGGGGAGAATGGTGGGCCGTCCGCGACTCGAACGCGGGACCAATGGATTAAAAGTCCACTGCTCTACCAACTGAGCTAACGGCCCATTCGGGTAATCAAAGTAGCTTTGATTGAAGTTTCTAAAAAGAGATTTTAGAAATGATGGTGGGCCGTCCGCGACTCGAACGCGGGACCAATGGATTAAAAGTCCACTGCTCTACCAACTGAGCTAACGGCCCATCAGGGGATATCAAATTTAATGGTGGGCCGTCCGCGACTCGAACGCGGGACCAATGGATTAAAAGTCCACTGCTCTACCAACTGAGCTAACGGCCCTGAACCAACAATCAAGCAAGGCTTAATTGTGCAGTGCAAAAGAAACTAAAGAGTTCTGAAAGCACCACTTTGTTTGATGGAGCGTATTGTAGCAAGATCTCATTGCAGCGCAAGTAAAAAATAACAAAGTTGCCTATGTTTGATTATAAATACAACAATTCTGCTTTATCTAAACAAAAAATAGGCAACTTCAGCACTTAGAAACGATATTGATAGGCTTGAATGTTCTCAAAAATTTCTTGAGTCAGCTCACAATACGCATCGCTGCCTGGCAATAAAACCAGCAAGCGTTCATCGGTTTTGTTTGGGTCAAAAGCCTGTTCTTTCAGTTTGTTTTTCTGATACTTGAAGGTACCGGTCGTTTCTACCTGTTCTTGAATGCGCAGAAAAACTGGAACTGCATATGCAGGCAGACAGCGTTTAAAGGTGCTGACCATATTTTTCAGGTCTTGCTCATCCAGGGTGCTTCCCGGTTGCAGGGTAATTGCAGCCATACCGGCACGGCCATTGGTATTTGGAATTTCTACGCCATAAACCACAGCTTCGATAATTTTGTCATACTCGGTCAGCATGTTTTCGACTTCAGTCGTTGAAACATTTTCACCTTTCCAGCGGAAGGTATCACCGAGACGATCAACAAACTGGGCATGACGGAAACCGATATTACGCACCAGATCGCCGGTATTGAAGTAGGAATCACCTTTACTGAACACGTCATGCATGATGACTGCCTTGTTCTTTTCCGGATCGGTATAACCATCGAAAGGGGAGCGGCGGGTAATTTTACCGATCAATAAACCGGTTTCACCTTTTTTTACCCGTTTGCAGCGACCTTTGGCATCACGCACAGGCTCATTTTTATCTTTATCAAATTCGATAATGGCATAAGGCGTTGGTGAGAAACCGACAGTATTGTCAAAGTTAAAGACATTGCTGAAACCGACATTACCTTCACTTGAGGCATACAGTTCCAGTACTTCCTTGATGCCAAAACGGGATTTGAATTTATCCCAGATATTCGGGCGCATGCCATTACCAATCATCTTGGTGACACGATGGCCTTTTTCCAGTTCAGACGGTGGGGCATCCATCAGGTAGCGGCAAAGTTCACCGACATAACCAATCGCAGAAGCATCAAATTTTTTGACATCTTTCCAGAAGGAAGAGGTGGAGAACTTGCGACGGATGGCAAAAGTACTGCTTCCGGCAATCACCCCACACCAGCACACCACAATACCTGTCGCATGATAAAGCGGCAGGGTGCAGTACATCACGTCATCTTTATTCAGGTTCAGGACATGGCCATAGGTGCCATAGGCGAGTGTCCAGCGGCTATTGGTAAAGACCACAGCTTTAGGTAAGCCAGTGGTGCCTGAAGTATAGATATAGAACAGGCCGTCTTTGCCCTGTACCGAATGCGTAGTCGGTGTATTGAATTTCGGGAACTGGTCAATCTGCTCTGCCAGGTTGATAAAACCTTCAGGTGCCTGTCCGGGATTTTCTTGCGTATTCTGATCGGCAAACCAGTGAAAACGGTCAGCGGCAATATTGAGATCATGACGGATTTCATCAATAGCAGCACGGCACTCTTCACCGACAATGACTGCAATCGGTTTCACCAGGTTAATACTATGTGTCAGGACTTTACCGACCTGAGAGGTATTCACCAGCGCAATCGTGATGCCCAGCTTGGCCAGGCCAATCACACTGGCAATAAACTCCGGACGGTTTTCGACCATCACGGCCACCACATCACCTTTCTGTGCACCGAGAGAGAGGTAGAAATGTGCGATCTGGTTCGCCCAGCCATTTAGGTGAGCATAGGTATAGGACTGATCCTCAAAACGTAATGCAATACCTTCAGGATTACGCTGTGTTGCTTTTTCAAAAGCCAAACCCAGGCCTGCGGGCGTATTGGGAGTACGTAAATACGCCTGTCGCAGTCCGTTTAGCAGATTAGGGACCTTACTGATGAAGGCAGGGATTTTGGCTGCGACATCTGCAATGCCAATAAGATCGGGTTGATTCGTCTGGGTCATGGGCGTCCTATTATTTTTCGTATCCAATGCGTTTAATTTATATGCAATAAACGGATGGTAGCCATCTTTTAGCGTGTTGAAACTAGAGTAATCAACCTATTCTGACAAAATCTAGCAAAAAAAACCTAGCCACCGAAATGACTAGGTTTTTTAGTTAACTGCAATTGGGCGAATTATGACTCAGTTGCAGTATTGGTTTTTTTCGGTGGACGGCCACGTGGGCGACGTGGGCGGGCAGCCGGTTTTTCAGCTTTTGCTACAGTTTCTTCAGCTTTATCGGCTTCCGGAGTTTCGGTAGGTGCAGCTTTGTTTTCTGCTGGAGTTACTTCAACTGTAGTTGTTTCAGTGACTTCTTCAGCGGGAGCCTGTTCAGCTTTCGCAGTTTCTACAGATGCTTCCGCAGCTGGCTCAGGAGTTTGAGTCGCTTCAGTTGTATCAGCACTTTCTACTGCAGCTACCGGAGCTTCAGCAGGTGTAGCTTCAGCACTTTCAGCTTTTGCTTCTTCTGCTGGAGCCGTTGCTTCTGGAACAGGTTCAACCGCAGTAGATTCTGCTTCAGCTTGTGCTTGCTGTTTTGCCTGCTGTAACGCTTGCTCGGCAGCCAGTTTAGCAAGACGGCGACGCTCACGTGGATCATTCGCCACACGTTTCTCTGAAACCGGTGCAGGCGGAGTTAAATCCAGCACAGGTGCAGGTTCTGCTTCAGGTTGCGCTTTGCTGACTTCTACATCGCGAGTTACAGGTTTTTTCTCTGTGGCCGCGGTCGAAACCGTTGCTAAAGTCGCATTATATTCCTGCGTGAACTTTTGCAATGCACGGTTAAATGTTGGTAACAGACCGAACTGTTCAATCAGGACTGAACAGTCTTCACCATAAACATGGCGAATCAGGCTACCAATAGTGTATTGGCCAAGTGTTGGCACCTGTGATGGTGTCAATTGCTGAGTTTTCGCCTGTTGGCCTTGTGCAGCACGACGGTCGCGACGACGTTGACGTGGGTCATTGCTGGCACGCTGTTTTGATGATGACTGAGCTTCAGGCGTTTTCTCTGCAGGAGCAGATGCAGTCACTTCAGCCAGGAACTCTTCCGCAGCTGGTGCTTCTACAGGAGCATCGGCAGGGGCAGTCACTTCAACAGCAGGTTTTGCGACTGGAGCAGTGTCATTCAATGCCACAATTTCGCTTTTCGCCTCGTCAATATTTACCACCATTGCTGTTGGCATCACTTCTTTACGAGGAGCATCGACCAGTTCCACACGAACTTGCTTTTCATTGACTGCTGGCGCTTCAACGGCAGCAGGTGCTTGAGGTGCAGCTTGTTCATTTAGAACACTTGGATCGCGGTGGCGATTTGGACGTTCTGGACGTTGCTGGTTGCGACGGTCACGACGTGGCACGTTTTGCTGTTGCTCATTGCCGTGAGTATCGCTTTGCTGTGCAGACTCATTGTGGTGCTGACGGCGAGAGTTGCGTTTGTTTTCACGCGCTTCCTGACGTTGTTCCTGACGAGAAACCTGAACCACTTCTTCATGCACCTGATGTTGTGATGCATTATCAGACTGCGCCTGTTCACGTGGCTCTTTGTGCTTGTTGCTACGTGCTTTCTTGTTATGACGCTGTGATTTCTCTTCACGTTCAGCTTTTTCAGACTGATCACGCTCTGGTTTATGGACTACAGTCGATGGCGCCAGATAAGCATTGCCGGTAGTTGCTGGTGCTGCAACAGCTGTTGGCTGTGCGGATACTGCTGGTGTTACAGGAGCAACCTGGCCGAACTGGCCACGGCTCACTGCACCGCCATTCACCATCTGTTCAATAGCAGCAGCAGCATTGTTCGCTGTGCGAGATTGATCAACAGTAGTTGCCTGTTTTTGTACAAACAGGTTTTCTAACCATGCACATGGGCTGGCAGCAGGTGCGGCAACTTGAGCAGGTGCCTGTTGTGCAGCAGGTGCTTGCTGTACGTTTTGCTGATTCTGGTTATTGCGGCGTTTATTGTTTTTGCCGTTGTTTTGCTGCTGAGTAGGTGCTGGTGCAGCGGTATGCGTATGTTCTTCTTCTAAATGCCACTCAGAAGACTCATAGCCCAGTTCTTTTTCGCTTGAACGGGTTGCTTCAGTACGCTCGTAACTTGTCGGTGCGAAACCTTCAGGATTATACGAAATTTCGTAGTGAGGTGTTTCCAAGTGTGGATGTGGAAGTACAGTCACACGTGTATTTGAAGTTTGTTCCAGATATACCAGGCTGTGACGTTTTTCATTGAGCATGAACGCCGCAATTTCTACCGGTACTTCAACCTGAACTTCACCATGACGTTCACGTAGTGCGATTTCTTCCACTTTACGCATAATTGAAAGTGATAGAGAACGCAGGTCACGTACCATACCGGTACCATGACAGCGTGGGCAGACATAACCAGTTGCTTCTTCAAGCGATGGACGCAGACGTTGACGGCTCATTTCCATCAGGCCGAAACGAGACAGTTGGCCGAACTGGATACGTGCGCGGTCGCTTTGAGTTGCTTCACGCAGTTTCGCTTCTACCATACGCTGGTTGCGGTCTTTGGTCATGTCGATGAAGTCGATGACAACTAAGCCACCGATATCACGTAAACGTAATTGGCGAGCAATTTCTTCAGCGGCTTCAAGGTTGGTATTTAACGCTGTATCTTCAACGTCCTGACCGCGAGTTGATTTTGCCGAGTTAATGTCGATTGAAACTAAAGCTTCAGTTTGATCGATCACGATCGAACCGCCTGAAGGCAGTTTTACTTCACGTTCATAAGCAGTTTGAATTTGGCTTTCGATACCGAAATGCGCAAACAAAGGCTCATTCAATGTATAAGTTTTCAGTTTGTCTAACTGAAGCGGCATTACTGCTTTAACGAAGTTATAAGCTTCGTTATAGGCTTGCTCAGAGTCAATCAGGATTTCTGCTACATCATCACGCAGGTAATCACGGATGGCACGAGTTACCACACCTGCTTCCTGATGGACCAGCATAGGTGATGGACCTGAATTTGCAGTGCTTTGAATTTGTGCCCAAAGGTCTAGCAAATGTTGCAGATCAAGCTGTAATTCTTCTTGAGAACGGCCAATGCCTGCTGTACGAACAATGACGCTCATACCACGTGGCACATTTAAAGAGGCCAGCATTTCTTTCAGTTCTTCACGTACTGAACCAGAAATCTGACGGCTGATACCGCCACCTTTCGGGTTGTTTGGCATCAGAACCAGATAACGACCAGCTAAAGAGATGAAAGTTGAGAGAGCAGCGCCTTTATTGCCGCGCTCTTCTTTTTCCACCTGAACCAGAAGTTCAGTACCTTCAGTAATCAGTTCACGGATATTTGAAGTTTGGCGAGGATCGGCTTTGTAATAAGAGTTTGCGATTTCACGCATAGACAGGAAGCCTTGGCGACCTGCGCCGTATTCAACGAATACAGCTTCTAAAGAAGGTTCAACGCGAGTCACGTGACCTTTATAGATATTAGATTTTTTTTGTTCACGGGTACGATTCTCTAAATCGAAATCGTAAAGACGCTGACCAGTGACAAGTGCAACGCGAATTTCTTCGGCATGTGTTGCATTAATCAACATACGTTTCATGGGTGTAACACCTTATAGTGATACACAGCAAAAAATCGCTATTCACGTAGCGAACATCACACATCACGGATCAATGGCCCAGATCTCCAATGCTTGGCATTGTGGTCTGAGTCTTTTATTCCCGGCGTCTACTTGAATATAGATCAGCTTCGGTATTTTGATTCACGTATTGATGATGGCAATACGGCTTCAATCTTTAAACGATTAAAGTCACCTGAACGTTTCACTGGCGGACAAGCGGTGCATTAGATGTGAGTAACTTTCACTGTCACATTGCTCGAAGATCATCCCTTCTTTATAGAAAGTGTCTTGATACGGAATTGTCGTCGTATCTTTACAAACTGTGCAGATCCAATGCATCAAACGCTGTAGCCTGAAGTCGTCTTCAGGGTGCGACTAATCTGATGTGTATCAGTTTACGTTTAAAAACCAACTAGGTTGGCGACATATTTTTTCAGACAAACTGATTTATGTACCTGAGGTACAATTAAACGCAACAGTTTGCTTTGTTTGCCGATATAATAAGCCTTCGGCGTCGGCATAATTCTTTTGGGACCTTCCCGTATCATGTGAGTCTTTAATTGAATAATCAAGTTCAGAGAAATCTGAAATGCTTCAACTTTTACTCACAAACGATGGTTTCCGTGCGCTGACTATATCAAACCTTGCATCATCTGCCTATGGGCTAAGCTTATGTTTCTTGTGTAAAGCATAACCTAAGTGATCAGTTTTTAATCAATTTTAGTAATTTTTGGGTCATAGTAACTGTATGAATTCTACACAACAATGGCAAAGCGTCACTTGGTTTGAAGTGGATGAACATCAAGATGGACAGCGAATCGATAATTTCTTGTTCAGTCGTCTGAAAGGGGTGCCTAAAAGTCGGATTTATCGTCTGATTCGTGAAGGACAGGTTCGCGTCAATAAAAAACGCATTAAGGCCGAAACCAAACTGGCGATTGGCGACCAGATTCGTGTCGCACCTATTCGTTATGAACAAAAAGATGAATCAGAAGCGCCGATTTCGGACAAGGTGGCTCAAGGTCTTCTGTCACGTGTGGTATATGAAGATGAAGGCTTGATGGTTGTCAATAAACCATCGGGTATTGCTGTGCATGGCGGTAGCGGTGTGGCGTATGGCCTGATTGAAGGCCTACGTGCTGCAACAGGTAAAAAATACCTGGAATTGATTCACCGTATTGACCGTGACACATCGGGTCTGGTGATGATCTCGAAAAAGCGCAGTACCTTAAAAACGCTACAAGATTTATTACGTGAACATAAGATTAAAAAAACTTATGCCGCTGTCGTGAAAGGGCAGGTAACGCTAGATAAGCAACTCATTGATGCACCTTTGCATCGTTATGAACTTTCTAATGGTGAGCGCCGTGTCCGTGTCTCTAAAGAAGGCAAAGAGTCTAAAACCCAGTGGAATGTGGCAGAGCGTTTTATGCATGCGACACTGGTGTATGCTTCTCCATTGTCTGGTCGTACCCATCAGATTCGTGTACATGGTCTCAGCATTGGTCATCCGTTAGTGGGTGATGAGAAATATGGTCACGAGACTGAATATCGTGGACCAAAACCACGTCGTTTATGTCTGCATGCGATGCGCTTAGAAATTCCGGGTTATCCGACGATTGAAGCGCCTTTGCCTGAAGATATGCAGAGTCTTGTAGCTCAGCTTCGTGCGCAAAAGGCGGATAAGGTGGTAATACCTACGGAAGATGACGAGTAATTTTTAGCTTTTTAATGAGTCTTATCTTGCTTTACTTGAGTGGGAGAAATTTCCCTCTTTATTAGAGATGATTCAAGACAATTTCTAAATCAATGAAGGGCGACATGGATGTCGCTGTTACTCTGTGGTACAGGGACGTGCCATCAGAGTAACAAAGGATTTTTGCTACTTTTCATCCTTGAAAAGTAGATAATACCTATACGAAAACAGCTGCTCACTGATGTTAATTGTGGTGGGGAATTAATTTAACTCACCTCTCCCAAACCCTCTCCTAGAAGGAGAGGGCTGAGGTGAGGTAAAAGTAAAGCACAACCGAGTTTTGTAGTTATAAAATCAAATTTTATCGCGTAGGCAGTGTTTTACTTTTGACGGGGGCAAAAGTAACAAAACCCCTTCTGTTGATCTGATGGCATGTCCCTATGCCACAGATCAACGGCGACATCAATGTCGCCATTGGATAGCTAATAGCTGTTGTGATATCACAATAAAAGTTATTTTGTGATGAAATTCTCCCTCCTTAGAAAAAGGAGAGTTGGGGTGGATTAACACTAAATCAAATACTAGGAACCTTATATGAATTCACCTGTAAAACTGGTCATTTTTGATTGGGATGGCACTTTATTTGATTCAGTGGGTCAGATCGTGTCGAGCCTGCAGTTTGCCGCGCAGCAATTTCAGCAACCGTTAACTGATGCAGATGCGAAGGGCATTATCGGGCTGGGTTTGCCAGAAGTCGCACAACGGCTATTCCCAAGTGTGCCAGAATTACATGCGGATATTTTGCAGGCCTATTCAGATCATTATGTGGCGAATTCAGTGAATGATGCTTGGTTTGAGGGTGTTTCTGAAATGCTGTATAGCTTAAAAGACGAAGGCATCAAACTGGCAGTGGCGACAGGTAAAAGCCGGAAAGGATTGGATCGTGTATTAAAGCAGACTAATAGTCTGGAGCTGTTTCATGCTACTCGTGCAGCAAGTGAAACCCGCTCGAAGCCGGATCCTTTAATGCTGGCTGAAATTCTGGCTGAAACTGGTGTCAATGCGCATGAAGCGATTATGGTCGGTGACACTTCTTATGATCTGGAAATGGCGATGAACATTGCCATGCCAAGTGTAGGTGTGACTTATGGCGTACATACACCGGAAACTTTGGCACAGTTTAATCCACTGTCGATTGTAAAGGATGTCAGCAGTTTGCATGACTTTTTATTGGCTAAAGTCCAATGGAAGGAAGCGATTTAATTCAGTATCTTAGTCATTCTTCAAGATCCGGCATTTTCTGAAATAGAAGATGCGGATCAATGCGGTAGATTTGAACAACTGGTCTTATCTTTTAGTCTAAAGTTGTGATTACAGTGGTTTTGTTCTGTCATGATTGTTGAGTTATTTAGTTGGATATAACTTAATTCATAATTATAAGATTATGTTTTTAATTGATTTTTATAAATTTAATTTATAGATAATAGCTATTGCAAAAAATAAAATAACTATTGGCATTCACGTCGTATTTTTCCCATCCTAAAACTGTTTATTCATATGCCCGTACTAGGCGCAATTGTTTATTGGAATGATCGAAATGATCAGGTCAGAACATTTTGCTTGTCTTAGTTCTCGGCATAAGCCTCATTTTTGCAGTTTAAGGAAACATTGATGTCGAATTCTGCTGTTGTTGAATCAGTTGCACAAGCATTACGTACTGCTGAACTCTCAAAAACTGCGATCGCACCGATTCGCCCGGAACTTGGTGGTGAAAGTGCTGACGTAGATATTGCCTATGCCGTTCAGGAAGTAAATACCGAGCGTGCTCTGGCGGAAGGTCGCCGTCTGGTAGGTCGTAAAATTGGTTTGACATCGAAAGTGGTTCAAGCACAGCTTGGCGTAGATCAGCCTGACTTCGGTATGTTGTTTGCCGACATGGCCTATGGCGATGGTGAAGCAATCCCTGCAGGTTTGCTGATTCAACCGAAAGTTGAAGCTGAAATCGCATTGGTCATCAAAGAAGATCTGACTAAAGCAAAACATACGTATGCAGACATCATTAGTGCAACTGACTATGCACTTCCTGCTGTAGAAGTGGTCGATAGCCGTATCGAAAACTGGAAAATCAGCCTGATTGATACCGTAGCTGATAACGCATCTTCTGCTGCATTCGTTCTGGGCTCTAAGCCTGTCAAACTGGAAAACCTTGATCTTGTGAACTGCAAGATGGTCATGACGCGTGGTGATGAAGTGGTTTCTCAAGGTGTGGGTAAAGCATGTCTGGCGAACCCATTAAACGCTGCTGTATGGCTAGCTGACGAAATGGTACGCCGTGGCCGTCCATTATTAAAAGGCGACATTATTTTAACTGGTGCTTTAGGTCCAATGGTCGTGGCTCAGCCGGGCGATGAATTCAAAGTTGAAATTGAAGGCTTTGGTTCAGTAACAGCTGCTTTTGCTGCTGAATAAGGGAATACAAGAGAGTACATTCATGAAAAAGATTAAATGTGCATTGATCGGTCCAGGTAACATTGGTACTGATTTGCTTTATAAACTGCAACGTAGCGAATGGTTAGAACCAGTATGGATGGTAGGGATCGACCCAACTTCTGAAGGTCTGGCGCGTGCAGCGAAAATGGGTTTAAAAACCACGGCTGAAGGTGTAGATGGTTTGCTTCCTCACGTTGTTGAAGACGAAATCAAAATCGCATTCGATGCAACTTCCGCTTATGTCCATGCTGAAAACAGCCGTAAGCTGAACGAGCTTGGCGTGTTAATGATTGACTTAACACCAGCTGCACTCGGTCCTTACTGCGTACCACCAGTAAACCTTGAAGCATTGCTTGAACAAGGCGAAGTGCCAAACGTAAACATGGTGACATGTGGTGGTCAGGCAACAATTCCGATGGTTGCTGCAATTTCACGTGTTCAACCTGTTGAATATGGTGAAATCATTGCAACTGTATCTACAAAATCTGTAGGTCCAGGCACACGTAAAAACATCGACGAATTCACACGTACAACTGCTGGCGCAATTGAACAAGTGGGTGGCGCGAAACAAGGTAAAGCGATCATCATTATTAACCCGGCTGAGCCACCGTTAATGATGCGTGACACTGTTCACTGTCTCGTTGAAGGCGAGCCGGATCAAGCAGCGATTACTGAATCTGTTCACTCGATGATCCTCGAGGTTCAAAAATATGTACCAGGTTACAAACTTGTGAATGGTCCAGTATTTGATGGTAACCGTGTTTCTATCTTCCTAGAAGTAGAAGGTTTAGGTGACTTCTTACCTAAATATGCAGGTAACCTCGACATTATGACTGCAGCAGCTGCACGTACCGCAGAGATGTTTGCAGAACGTGTTTTAAATGCAGTTGAAGCTTAAGGAGCACCTTCATGTCTAAAATTATTATTAATGATATGACTTTACGTGATGGTATGCATCCCATGCGCCATCAAACTACACCTGAGCAAATGGTTGCGATTGCAACTGCGCTGGATGATGCAGGTGTACCTTTAATCGAAGTAACACACGGTGACGGTCTTGGCGGTAACTCTGTGAACTACGGTTTCGCGGCTGCAACTGATGAAGAATACCTGAAAGCAGTGATTCCAAACCTGAAACAAGCAAAAGTTTCTGCACTTTTACTTCCTGGTATTGGTACGGTTGATCACCTGAAAATGGCGCATGATGTAGGTGTAGCAACCATCCGTGTTGCAACTCACTCTACTGAAGCAGACGTTTCTGAACAGCATATTACTGCTGCGCGTAAACTGGGTATGGACACTGTGGGCTTCCTGATGATGGCTCACATGGCAACACCTGAAAAATTGCTTGAAGAAGCACAAAAAATGGTGTCATACGGTGCTAACTGTATCTATGTGACTGACTCTGCTGGTTACATGCTTCCGCAAGACGTGACTGACCGTGTAGGTATCTTACGTGCTAACTTGGGTTCAGATATCGAAATCGGTTTCCATGGTCACCACAACTTAGGTATGGGCGTAGCTAACTCTGTTTCTGCTGTACAAGCGGGTGCAACACGTGTTGACTTGGCATCTGCCGGTCTGGGTGCTGGTGCAGGTAATACGCCACTTGAACTGTTTGTTGCGGTTGCCAATCGTATGCAAATGGAAACTGGTGTTGACCTGTTTAAAGTACAAGACGTTGCAGAAGATCTGATCATTCCAATGATGACTCATCAGATCCGTGCGGACCGTGATGCTGCAACTTTAGGTTATGCGGGTGTTTACTCTTCATTCCTGCTGTTCGCTAAACGTGCTGAAGCAAAATATGGCGTATCTGCTCGTGAAATTCTGCTTGAGCTTGGTCGTCGTGGCACCGTTGGTGGTCAGGAAGATATGATTGAAGATTTGGCATTGACTATGTCTAAAGCGAAAGAGCTTCAAGCTTAATAGTTAAAAGCTAAATTTTAAAAAAAGCGTCCGAAAGGGCGCTTTTTTATTTATTTGAATAAAATGAATAAGATATTAAAACGATAGAATAAGATATTTTAATTATTACTATTTATTTTAAGAAAATAATCAAACACATTTCCTTAAACATAAAAACGATAAATAAAAAGTTATTTTTAAATTATAAAAAAATAATGGCTGTTTATATAAGAGAAAACATGGATTTATATTGATTATCTGGTTAATTTTTTATTTTAGTTAATTGTTTATAAATATAAGTCTTTTTCAAATTTCAGCATACTTATTCTATCTATAGAGATTAATAGAAAAATTTTAATACTGTAGTCGGATTTTTAAAAAAACTAGAGTTGAGCATGATAGCGGCATAGCTTAATTTGATTACTAGGAATAAGCCATGCGTCGTCAAAACTTATGGATAGCAATGCTTGCTGCAACAGCAAGTTTAGGAACAACTGCAGCGAATGCAGATTTTATTGACGATAGTAATGTCCAGCTTAAATTTAAAAACTTTTATCTAGATCGTCAGTATCAAGATGATTTTTCTTCACGTAATTGGGGTTCTTGGTCACAAGGTGTGACTTTGGATGCGAAGTCAGGCTATCACGATATTGGTGGTGGGGTGCAGGTTGGTGCAGATGTTCTGGTTCAACATGCAGTTAAACTCAAAGGCCGTGATCAAAATCCGGATTGGGTGTTGCCTCACGATGGTAAAGAATCTAAAGATCATTTTGGTAAAGTTGGCGCAACCTTAAAAGCTAAAGTTTCTGAGACTGAGCTGAAAGTGGGTGAGTTATTGCCTGTATCTCCAGTGCTGGTATTTGATCCATCTCGTCAGCTCATCACTACTTATAGCGGTGCATGGTTAGAATCTAAAGAGATTAAAGATACCAAACTGACTTTGGCTTATATTGATAAAATTAATAATCGTTACGACAATCAGTTCCGTGATTTAGCTTTATTTTCTCCAGGTAGAACTTTACCTGATGGTACACAAGGTCATTATGACTTAGGTCCTGAATCTGATGGTATGTGGATTGCCGGTGTAGATCACCAGTTCACGCCTGAAATTGGTGGTAGCTACTGGTATGCAGATGTTCAAGACATCTACCAACAGCATTACTTGGGTGTGAATTACAAAACTGCGCTAGGCGAAAAAACCAAATTAGATAGCCATGTGCGTTATTTTGATAACTCAGATTCAGGTGACAAACTGTATGGTGATATTGATAATCAGGCATTGTCAGTAGGGGCAAAAGTTAATCATGGTGCGCATACCGTAGGTCTGGGTTATCAGCAAATGTTTGGTGATACTGCATTTCCATCACTCGGCGGCTGGGTGCCGCAGCCTTATCTGGTGAACTGGGGCGTTGCAACCTTTACTGCACCAGAAGAAAAGTCATGGAATATTTCTTATGGCTATGACTTCTCTGAAATGGGTGCCAAAGGCTTAAATGCGACTGCAGTTTATTTCAAAGGTTATGATGCTAAATCAGATGATCAAAACTTTAATACTGATGAGTTAAATCTGATTGCGAATTACACTGTTCCAGAGGGTAAGTTAAAAGGTTTAGGCATCCAAGCGATGTATATTGATGTAAATTTTGCAAATCCTACTAAACCAGATCTTCAGGAATACCGCGTAGCGACAACTTATACTCATAAATTCTAAGTTAAGCGCAGTTTAAGGGCAGTCAGTATTCTGGCTGCTTTTTTTTGAGTTGAGAATCTAGTCAAAGCCTTAAATTAAACAGGGTTTTAAATTTAAAATAATTAATTAAAACAAATACTTAAATAATATATTTTTTGTAGTATGCAATCGTAATTTTATATCAGTTGAAGACAGTAGAGCGGTTAATATAAGACTGTAAAAAGATCATTTTTAATGAGTCAACTTGACGTCGAGTTCTCGTCATCGAGGAACACGCAAGCAAGAAACTGTAAGAGGAATCATGATGAGCACTGTTCAAATCCCTGATTATAAAACAGATCCTTTCTTCGGCTTAGAAGACAAATGGATTGAAACTGCAGAAGGTGAGTTGACTCACTACCATGAAATTGGTGAAGGTACACCTATTCTGTTCCTGCACGGTTCAGGTACGGGTGTGTCTGCTGCGGCTAACTGGTGGTTAAACCTGCCTTCAATTGGTGAACAAGCACGTTGTATCGCAATCGATACTATTGGTTATGGCCAAACTGTGGTTGCACCAGGTACTGCTTATGGTATCCGTGCATGGGTGGATCATGCTATACGTACTCTAGATGCTTTAGGTATCGAAAAAACCTGGTTAGTGGGTAACTCTCTGGGTGGCTGGTTGGCATTCCAGATGGCACTTGATTATCCTGAACGTGTTCTAGGTATCGTGTCTATGGGTACTGGCGGTGCAAAACAGACTGCTGCACTAAAAGCACATGCAAACCCTGTATTAACTGAAGAAGGCATCAAGAAAACACTTTCTATGTTTGTCGTGAACAAAGACCTGATCACTGACGAACTGGTGAAAGTACGTTTTGCTTCTGCTGCAAATGACTATGCATCAAATCGTTTGATGGATGTAGTGGGCGCACGTGACCGTGACCGTTTCGAATTCCCGTTAGACTTCGAAAAAATGAAAGACATCACTGTACCTGTATTATTGATTCATGGTACTCAAGACGTGGTCATTCCGGTTTCTCGTACTTGGGACATCCTGAACATCGTGCCAAATGCTGATGCACACATCTTCAGTCAATGTGGTCACTGGTCTCAAGTTGAAAAATCAGATGAGTTCAACACTGTGATCAAAAACTACCTGGCTGTACACGGCGTAAAATAAGTCGTAAACAGTTTAGAAAAAGGATGGCTTCGGTCATCCTTTTTTCTTTCTAAAATATTTGATTTACTGCTGCCAAATGAGTGTCATTTCATTCAGTGAATTTTTTGAATGTTTTTAATGCCTTTTAGCTATTAATCAGAATTTCAAAAATTAAAATGGGCCCTAGACTTCTTATTAGACTTAAGTTGTAAAAGAAGCCTAATTTGAGCAAAAATTAAACCTAATAAGCCATGGTCGGAGATGTTGGAAGCCAAGCTAGATGTGGTCTGTCATAGGAAAAATGAATATAAAATGAAATTTTGATCAGAAAAAATAAAAACAAAAAAGCACACGTATTCTCAGAGGAAATTACGTGTGCTGCTATAAAAATAGAAAATTAATGTGGTTCGTCGCGGTTAATGTCTAGGTAGAATACGCGAGTCAGGAGTTCCAGGAACTTCTTCACTGCGACTGAATTACTATCCTTGCGATAGCTAACATAAAGATCTAAAAAGGGAAGTTCTACATCCAGCGGGCGGATTACAGTATTGTTCATGGTCAATGGTGCGATATAGCCTGGCAGGATGGCACAGCCCAAGCCCATTCCAATCGAGTTGATATTGAACAGGATATTATCCGCCTTTTGCACAATATTAAGCTCAATGCCATTGGTCTTGGCAAATTCCATAATCGTATTGTGCAGGGTGAGTGACTGTTCTGCAGATGGAATAATAAAATCTATACCATTCAGTAATTTAACTGGAATACGGTCGTATTTCGCTAAAGGATGATCCTTCGGCAAAATGAAGATCAATGGCTCACGAATCACAAACTGGCTTTCAATTTCATCACTATGGAAATTGTGACGGGTGAAAGTTAGATCCAGTTCACCTTTCTTCAATAATCGCATTTGCTCATTATTGTTCAGACTGAGCAATTCAATTTTTAAATCAGGGTTTTGCACGCGCAGATTCGGCAAGATATACGGGAAGATTTTCATCTCTGCGACAGGGACGAAACCGATGCGTAGCATCTGCTGCTTGGCCTGTGAGACTTGACGGGCCATGGCAATCGCCTTATCGGCTTGTGCCAGCGTCAGGCGGGCCTGTTCTAGGAATACAGCACCTTCTTCGGTCAGTTCGACTTTACGCTTGGTACGGTGTAGCAGTTTGACACCGACATCTTCTTCCAAATCTTTGATTTGCTGACTAAGTGATGGCTGAGCCGTGTAAAGTTTGAGTGCTGCCTTACTGAAGTTGAGTTCTTCAGCCACAGTAATGAAGTAGCGGAGGTGTCGTAATTCCATATCATCAGCCCGTCGAGTAATCCAAAAAATGTCTTACTATAATTTCAGAAGAGTATAATCTATAAACAACTATGTCGTGAAGATTATTTTGTCATTTAGAAAGTAAATGCTTTGGAGGGATTGATTAGTGTTTTAATATAAAAATACACGCCTAGAATAATTGCTTAAAACTATTAATTGAAACAAAAAAAATATTTCCCCAAAACCGCCCTAAAATCCATCATCGTTGAAAAGTTGAGTCTATTACTTTGTGCCATAACTGGTCACAGGAGAGCTTTTCATGAGTGGAAAAATTGATGTGCGCGAAATCGACGCTTTAGTCGATGCACAAAATGGACGTATCACGCCATCTATCTATACAGATCCTGACATTTACGAATTAGAACTTGAACGTGTCTTCGGTCGTACATGGTTATTCCTTTGCCATGAAAGCCAAATTCCTAAGGCTGGCGATTTCTTCAATACCTACATGGGTGAAGATCCAATCATCGTGGCACGCCAAAAAGATGGCTCAATCAAAGCATTCTTAAACCAATGCCGTCACCGTTCTATGCGCGTAAGCTTCGCAGACTGTGGTAATACACGTGCGTTCACTTGCCCATACCACGGCTGGTCATACGGTATTGATGGTTCTCTAAAAGACATCCCGCTTGAAGATCGTGCTTACCCACATGGTGCATGTAAAGAACAATGGGGTCTGGTAGAAGTTAACCGTGTTAAATCATACAAAGGCCTGATTTTCGGATGCTGGGATGAAACTACGCCAGATCTAGAAGAATACATGGGCGATATCGCTTGGTACCTGGACGGTGTTGTAGATCGTCGTGAAGGCGGTACTGTGATTGTGGGTGGTGTACACAAATGGGAAATCGAGTGTAACTGGAAATTTGCAGCTGAACAGTTCGCATCTGACCAATATCACGCGTTGTTCTCTCACGCATCTGCAATTCAGGTGCTTGGTGCGAAACCAGACGACGAATCTTCTAAGAAATTAGGTGCTGCACAAACTGCTCGTCCAGTTTGGGAAACTGCGAAAGACGCGATCCAATACGGTTCACGTGGTCACGGTTCAGGCTTCTTCTTCACAGAGAAACCAGATGCAAACGTATGGGTTGACGGTGAAGTAGCGAACTACTTCCGCGAAACTTACGAAGAAGTGAAAGAACGCCTAGGTGAAACTCGTGCGCTTCGTTTAGCGGGTCACAACACCATGTTCCCTACATTGTCTTGGTTGAACGGTACTGCGACTCTTCGTGTATGGCACCCACGTGGTCCAAACAAAACTGAAGTTTGGGCATTCTGTATCTGTGATGCGGACGCACCAGAAGATGTACAAGCAGCATTTGAACGTTCTGCAACTCGTGCCTTCGGTCCTGCAGGCTTCCTGGAGCAAGATGACTCTGAAAACTGGATCGAAATCCAAAAAGTTTTACGTGGTTACAAAGCGCGTCAAAACAAACTCATTATGGAAATGGGTAAAGGTAACGAGAAAGTACGTGAAGATGGTATCCCGGGTATCACTAACTATATTTTCTCTGAAACTGCAGCACGTGGTATGTACCGCCGTTGGGCAGATTTATTGATTCATGAAAAATGGGAAGACGTTGAAGCTGCGGCTGACGAATATGAGAAGGAGCTTATGAAATGAGTCAAATCAGTTTAGAACTTCATCACCAAATTAGTCAGTTCCTGTATCAAGAAGCCAAGCTTCTTGATGACTGGAAATTCCGCGAGTGGTTAGACACGCTAGCTGAAGATATTTCTTACACGCTACGTACTACACCAAACGCTCAAACGCGTGACCGTCGTCGTTCAGTTGAACCACCTACTACCTGGGTATTCAACGATACGAAAGATCTTCTGGAACGTCGTGTTGCACGTCTAGAAACTGGTATGGCTTGGGCTGAAGAGCCTCCATCACGTACCACTCACATGGTGAGCAACGTGATTGTTGAGCCAACTGAAGTTGAAGGCGAATACGATGTGTACGTGACATACCTACTGTACCGTACCCAGAAAGAGAAAGACGTTACGATTTACTGTGGTAAACGTCATGACAAGATCCGCAAAGTTGAAGGCGGCCTGGGCTTCCAGATCTTCAACCGTAAGATCACGCTTGACCAAGTTACCTATAACTCACATAACCTGAGTGTGTTCTTCTAATGAATAAGATTTTTGTTTGCCAAGTTGACGAATTAGACGAAGGCGAAGCGTTAAAAGTGGATTGCGGCGTAAACGGTATCGAAGCGCTTGCAGTATTCAACAACGGTGGCGAATTCTTCGCAATGAACGACCGCTGTTCACACGGTAATGCTTCTATGTCTGAAGGCTACCTTGAAGACGACGGTACAGTGGAATGTCCACTTCACGCAGCTCGCTTCTGTTTGAAAACAGGTCAGGCACTTTGCTTACCAGCAACTGACCCAATTCAAACATTCCCAGTTGTACTTGAAGATGGTGCGTTATACGTAGAGATGGCAGGAGAGTAATCATGGGTTGGCTACAAGGCGAAGTTGCACTGATCACTGGTGGTGGTTCAGGTCTCGGTTGGGCACTGGTAGAACGTTTCCTGGAAGAGGGCGCACAAGTGGCCGTTCTTCAACGTTCACAGTCTAAAGTCGATGCACTGAACGCACATTTTGGTGACCGCGTGCTGGCAATCGCAGGTGATGTGGCCAGCTATGAAGACAACGTCCGCGCTGTTAAAGCGACTGTAGAGCGTTACGGTAAACTCGACTGTTTCGTGGGTAATGCCGGTATCTGGGATCACTATGCCGATATCGTCAATACTTCAGGTGAGCAGCTGGAAAAAGCCTTTGATGAGATTATGGGGATTAATACCAAATCTCTGATTTTAGGCGCGAAAGCTGCACTGGATGAGCTCGTGAAATCTGAAGGTTCGATCATTTTCACACTGTCAAATTCTGCACTTTATTCTGCAGGTGGCGGTCCGGTTTACACTGCATCAAAACATGCCGGTGTAGGCATTATGAAAGAACTGGCTTATGAACTTGCACCTAAAGTCCGAGTCAATGCCGTTGCGCCATCAGGTATGAATGTGAACATCAAAGGTGCTGCATCTTTGGGTCAGGAAAATCTTGGCCTGCTCGATGCACGTGATCCTGAGAAAATCGCCCGTGGCATGCCACTGAATTTCTTACCTGAGCCGGAAGATATGACTGGTTCATATGTGCTCTTGGCATCTCGTCAAAATAACCGTCCTTTGACTGGTGTTCTGATCAATGCAGAATGCGGTCTGGGTATTCGTGGTCTACGTCAGCCACGTGCCGGTTTCTTTGACGAATAAAAATCTAGTCTGAAATGGACTTTTCGGCAGCCTGTTCTTGGCTGCCTTCCTTTTAAGGAGTCTCTCATGGCCGTTAAACTTATTTGTGCGTCGCACAGTCCTTTAATGGAATTTGCTTCACCGCAGGAAAAACGCAAAGAACAGGCTGTTCGTGAAGCGTTTGAAAAACTGTCTGCTGAAGTGAAAGCTTACGACCCAACCCTGATCATTACCTTTGGTCCTGACCATTTCAATGGTTTCTTCTATGACCTGATGCCGAGCTTCTGCGTGGGCATTCGCGCGACTGCTGCAGGTGACTGGGACTATGGTAAAGACAATGCACACATTGATGTACCAGAAGACAAAGCACTGGGCTTAGTGCGTCGTGTACTCGATGAGGGCGTGGACGTTGCGTATTCTTACCGTATGCAAGCTGACCATGGTGTGACTCAGCCATTGCACTTCCTGTGCGACGGCAAACTTGATCGTTATCCAACGATTCCAATTTTCATTAATGGCGCTGCAGCACCGATGCCAACTACGAAGCGTACCATCGCTTTAGGCCGTGCTGTAGGTCAGTTCATCAAATCTCTGAACCTTGAAAATGAGCGTGTACTTGTCCTAGGTACAGGTGGTCTGTCACACGATCCACCAACTCCGCAAATGGGTTCTGTACCACCAGAAGTGGAAGAGTTCCTGATTGCAGGTCGTAACCCGACACCTGAAGCACGTAACGCGCGTCAGTCAAAAATTATTGCAGTGGGCCAGAAACTGGCAGCGGGCGATACCTCTGTTGCAGTTCCTCTGAATGCTGAATGGGATATCGCATTGCTTGAAAAATTCAAAAATGCTGATTTCGCTGCACTAGAAGCCATGACTGAAGCTGAAATCCGCCGTGATGGTGGCCGTGGTGGTCAGGAAGTTCGTTCGTGGATGGCGGCATTTGCTGCTTTAAGCGAAATGGGCGAGTACGAAATGACAACGCACTGTTATGAAGAAATCAGTGAATGGATTGCGGGCTTCGGCATCGTATCTGCAGAGTTAAAAGGTTAAAGACATGAGCAACATCGAAACCATCGTAATTGTAGGTGCTGGCCAGGCAGGTGCAAGCGCGATTTTAGAACTTCGTGGCAATAAATACGAAGGTAAAATCATTCTGATCGGTGATGAAACGCATCTTCCTTATGAGCGTCCACCCCTGTCTAAGGATGTAATTCTAAAACCTGAAGAAACCAAGATTGAGATTCTGTCAGAAGAAAAACTGGCGGAACTTGGTGTAGAAACCATTCGTGGCAATGGCGTAAAAAAAATCAACGCTGAAGCGAAAACGGTTGAACTTCAAAATGGTGACGTTGTTGCTTATGACAAACTGTTGCTTGCTACAGGCGGCGCAGCTCGTCGTCTGCCGAACTTCGATGCGCTGGGTAAACACGTTTATACGCTGCGTAACCTAGAAGATTCACAAGCACTGGTCCCTGTATTGCAATCAGGCCGTCGTATTGTCTTGATTGGTGGTGGTGTGATCGGTCTGGAACTGGCTTCTTCTGCACGTTTCAAGGACTGTCAGGTGACTGTAATTGAAATGGGTCCTATGGTCATGGGTCGCTGCTCGCCGCGTATCCTGAGCGAATTCCTGCTTGAACAACAACGTTTGGCAGGGATCGACGTTCGCTTGGAAACCAAAATTGCAGACTGCAAACTTGACGGTGAAGAAGTGGTGATTACCCTTGAGGGTGGTGAAGAGCTTCGTGCTGATGCTGTAGTTTATGGTATCGGTATCGTGCCAAATGCACAATTGGCTGTAGAAGCTGGCCTGGATGTTGATTTCGCGATTAAAGTGAATGAAAACTGCCAGACTTCAAATGCAGACATTTATGCAGCGGGTGATGTGGCAACTCAACTCCGTAACTGCGGTAACCACCGTCGTGTCGAAACCTGGGAAAATGCCAACCTTCAAGCAGGGATCTTTGCACGTCATGTGATGGGCGTTGAGCATCCGACACCTAACCCGGCATGGTTCTGGACAGATCAGTTGGACATCAATTATCAGTTCGTAGGTGACATGGCGGCTGCTGAATGGCAAGTTCGTGGTGAAATCAATCCAGAGCTTCGCGCTGAATCATCATTCGTGATGTTTGGTGTGACTGATGGCGTTATTGTTGGCGGTATTACTGTAAATGCGGCAAAAGAAATGCGTCACCTGAAAAAGCTGATCAGCAAGAATGCAGCGTTTGAAGCAGACAAATATTTAGATCTCAGCCAGGATCTTCGTAAACTTGTGAAATAACTTTGTTTTATTGATAAGTTTACAAAAGGGCAGACCTCGGGCAACCTAGGTCTGCTTTTTTATGTCTGTCAGATTGTGCTGTCATGACCTCACATTCCCTTGTGATTTGAAATGGCTTTGTGTAGGTTTGACTTACTTTTCAAAGATGAAAAGTAATAAAAATCTTTTGCTAAACTGAGGATATATCCCTATATCCCAGTTTAGCGGCGGCATCCCTGCCGCCATCAGTATTGTCGATTGTGGATTTGAACGAGAAGTTAGTTCAATTCTTTCTAAAAAAATTTAATTGAGTCTTTTATGAATTCAAATTCATCTCCCATGCTGGTGACGGCAAGTATTTATGCCTTGCTGGTGCTGATCTGGGCAGCAACGCCACTGGCGATTGTCTGGAGCGTGCAGGAAGTGCACCCGATGTGGGTGCTGATCATCCGTTATTTCGGCGCTTCTCTGCTGGCGTTGGCGATCTTGGCTGCCATGCGTAATCCATTGCCATTTGATCGAACCTCCATGATGAGCTATGTAGCAGGTAGCCTGAACTTGATCGGCGCGCAGTTATTTATCTACCTGGCTGCGAATTATTTGACCTCTGGCTTAATGGCCTTAATTTTCGGTTTCTCACCACTGGTTGCAGGTCTGATCGGGCATGTCATCCTGAAAACCAACCGTCTGATCTGGCTGCAATGGCTCGGTATGGCAGTTGCCGTCGGTGGTTTAAGTTTTGTCTTTGCGGAGTCAGCAGATAGTAAAGTGAATCCGTGGGGTGTGGTGCTAATGCTGATTAGCATGGTGTCTTATATCAGCTCGATTTTCTGGGTGAAGCAGATCAATGCACCGTTAAAACCAATGTCACAAGCAACGGGTTCTTTGATTGTTTCCTCATTGGGATCATTACTAATCATTCCTTTTATCTGGCAATCTTTCCCAACACAAATGCCAAGTATGCAGGCGCTATTCGGCTTTGGTTTTACCATGATCCTGTCTTCGATTGTGGCGATGCTCTGTTACTTCTGGCTGATTCGCCGTCTGGCTGCATCCACCGTATCCCTCAGCAATGTGATGACGCCAATCATTGCCCTGATTCTCGGTGCAACCCTGAATAACGAAGTGATCAGCAGTCATGCGTTTGCCGGAATTGCCGTGGTGATGTTCGGGATCGTGATGTACTTCTGGAAAGAATGGCGCGAGCAGTATTTTTCTAAATCTTAAAATAGATTGTTCAAGTTAAATTCAGACCTAAAAGCTTTGGCTTCCTTTTTTATTTTTGCAGTTTTAGATGCAGAATTGGGTAGGGATTACCTTCAGCATCGGTTTCTGAACGGCTGATCATCTCGAAACCATGTTTTAAATAGAAAGCAGTCGCATCAGGATTCTGCTCATTCACATCAACTTCAGTCACACCTAGAGCAAGCGCATGTTGTAATAACTGGCTGCCTATGCCTTTTCTAAATGCCGCAGGAGAGACAAACAGCATTTCCAGTTTGTTGCCTGCAATGCCCGTAAAACCCAGAATCTGCTGCTGATGTTCCACATGGAACAGTTGCACCTGATCAAAATAACCATGCTGGATAATGTGCTGACGGATCTTTAGGATCTGCGTGTCATTTAGGAAATGATGCGTAGCACGGACGGATTGTTCCCACAATTCTAGGAGCTGAGGATGCCGATCGGCAGAAGTATGGACAATTACAGGCATGAAGATTCCGATTAAAAATGAGAACAACAAAACAATAAACAATTTATCGCAGCAGTTTATTAAGATGCAAAGAGATAAAATGAAAAATCAAATAGATCCATCTGTTTGAGAAAAAAATTAGGACAAATTTGAATGTCGTCTGAATCGAATAAAATTGTGGTATATGCAGCGCTGTTTGGTAATCTGGCAATCGCGCTGGTGAAATTTGTCGCAGCCTATATCACCAACAGTTCTGCCATGCTGAGTGAGGCGATTCACTCGGTAGTGGATACCCTGAATGAAATTCTGCTGCTGCACGGTATGAAAAAGGCTGAGCAGCGCCCTGATGCCTTGCATCCTTTCGGCTATGGACGTGAACTGTACTTCTGGGCCTTTATCGTGGCCTTGATGGTCTTTGCACTGGGTGCCATTGTGTCGATCTATCAGGGCATCCAGCACATTATTCATCCTGAAGAAATGCAGGATCCGATGATCAACTACGTGGTGCTCGGTATTGCCATTCTATGTGAAGGTTTTTCATGGTTTGTCGCATTGAAAACATTCCGAAAAATGAAAGGGAAAATGGGCTATTTTGAAGCCTTTAGACGCAGCAAAGACCCAACAACCTTTACCGTGTTATTTGAAGATACAGCTGCATTGATCGGTCTGTTTATTGCCTTGACCGGTATCTTCCTGGCACATCAACTGAATATTCCTGAGCTGGATGGCGCAGCTTCAATTCTGATTGGTGTTGTGCTGGCGGTATCGGCCTGGTTGCTGGCACGTGAAACCAAAGGCCTATTACTGGGAGAAACAGCAGATCCTAGACTGCGTGAAAATGTACTTAACATTGCTCAGCAGGATGCTGCGGTCTATAGCGCCAATGGTGTACTCACCGAGCAGATGGGCGCGCATCAGGTGATTGCCTCCTTAAGTCTGGAATTTAAAGATGATCTTACTTCTGATGAAATCGAAGCTTGCGTCAACCGGATTGAAGCGCAGATCAAACAGCTACACCCTGAAATTATTACTCTGTTTGTGAAACCTCAAACCAAAGCGGTATGGCTGGAACGGACCCAAGGTCGTATTTGAGGAAGTGAAGATTTCAGCAGATAACTTTCGTCGGATAGTCAGGAGGGCATCAAGCGTGATTACATGAATACGGAATAAAAATTTAGGTCATGAAATCATGTACAGTCAGGTATGGAGTGAGAATTGTCGGATGAATATCGATCATTCTCCTGTCTTTTTAGAAAGAAGAATGGACACAAACTTGATCTCGAGTATTCATTTTTTTAGAAGCTTTTCATCGGTTTTAGTCTTTCCATGGGCTCGATGTTTTGCTAAAAATAACAAAAACATAAATGAATCTTAGGCACGTATTTCATACTATGCTGAAATACCGAAGTATATAAGTTTGTATGCGATTTAAAGAGATGCTCCGTTTGAAAATTCCAGGTGGATGCTGTCTTGCATATAACAAATAATAAATAGTGGATATTTATGCAAGATCTTTTCAAGACTAAAAAATTTCAGCTTGAGACTGAGTCCAGTTGGAAACATCTCTGGTCCAAGCCGGTATTTGATTATCTACATTCCGATCATTTTGATGGTGAGCGGTTTAAGAATCTGGAGCATCATTCGCTCGAGCAGAGTCGCTTTGACTTGTATAAATGGTTATTCACCAGAAAATCCAGAACTTGGGAAGTAAATCTGGAACAGGAACGTGCCGAGTTTTTTTCACGTCCGCGTGCCTTGCCACAAAATCGGCCGGAAGCCACTTTAGATGACTGGCAAATCTGGTTTATTGGGCATGCTACCGCTCTGATCCAGATCGGGCCGTATAATTTTCTGACTGATCCGGTCTGGTGTGAATATGCCAGTCCTTCTGCATCCCGAGGGCCACAGCGCGTCATTCCTGCTGGCATTGCCCTGGATGAGCTGCCGCATATTGATGCCGTATTGCTCAGCCATAACCATTATGATCATATGGATCTGGCGACCTTGGCCTGGCTGCATCAGACCTATCAAATGCCGATCTATACCGGCCTTGGTAATGGCTGGTACCTGCCTAAAGACTATAATGTCATTGAAATGGACTGGTGGGAAAATGCATTTTTTGAAGATATCCAGATTGTCTATTCGCCAGCACAGCACGCTTCAGGACGTGGAATGCGTGACCAGAACTGCGCATTATGGGGCGGTTTTTCCTTATTGAATGGCAAGGATCATTGCTATTTTGCTGGGGATAGCGGCTATGCGCCGCATTTCAAGGAAATTCGCAAACGCCTTGGACCACCACGAATTGCGCTGTTGCCGATCGGTGCCTATGAACCGCGTGAACTGATGCACAATATTCATATGAATCCGGAAGATGCTTTTCATGCCCATCAGGACTTAATGGCACGTTGTTCTATGGCCATTCATTATCGGACCTTCCAGCTCACCGATGAAGCACGTGACCAGCCTGAAAATGAACTGCAGCATATTATCCAGCATTCATCCAAGCTGATTAACCCGTTTTACTGTATTCGTGAAGGCAAACGGATTATTGTCTAAGGGCTTAAGATCACTCCTGTATAACGATTGAGTCGTTAGCTAGCATATAGAGTAGCTCTCATTTGTATAGGATTAAATCCTATGCTGAAGGGTACAGGTGCCAATCGTGGTGGAAACAAGCATGGCATACTGACTGATCGGGTGGGTATGTTGAGCAATGATTTCTTCGTGAATCTGATGGATATGAAAAAGATCTGGGTACCGGTAGAAGAACCTTTTTGAAATCCGTGACCGTCAAACACATGACCTGAAATGAACTGCAATTCATATTCCTAATGCTTTAATTTAACACCAATAAAAAAACCACCCTCGGGTGGTTTTTTATTCGCTCAGTTCAAGCTAAAAAACTTAGAGAAAGCTTGGTAGGCCTTTAGCTGGATCAGTTGCTCGAGCCATCTGGGCATCAGCTACGCTCATCCCAAGAGCTTGAGCAATACCTTCACCATAGGCGGGATCACAGGCATAACAGTTACGGATATGACGGTACTTGATGAAATCAAGCGCATCACCCATTGCGGCTGCGGTATTATTAAATAGAGCCTGTTTCTGCTCATCATTCATCAGGTTGAACAGGGCACGTGGCTGGCTGAAGTAGTCATTATCATCTTTGTGATAATCCCAGAAATCTGCATCACCCGTGATTTTGAGGGGGGGCTCTCTGAATTCTGGCTGTTCCTGCCACTGGCTGAAACTGTTCGGCTCATAATGCGGCAATGAACCATAGTTGCCATCCATACGGCCCAAACCATCACGGTGATTTGAATGTACCGGGCAACGTGCGGCATTGACCGGAATCTGGGCATGATTCACACCTACACGGTAACGCGCTGCATCAGCATAATTGACCAAACGTGCCTGTAGCATGCGATCCGGTGAATAGCTGATACCTGGTACCAGATTGCTTGGCGCAAAAGCGGCTTGTTCTACGTCCTGGAAATAGTTTTCCGGATTACGGTTGAGTTCGAATTCACCTACTTCAATTAGTGGATAATCACCTTTCGGCCAGACTTTGGTCAGGTCAAACGGATGATAAGGCACTTTCTCGGCATCTGTTTCAGGCATGATCTGAACGTACATTTTCCATTTCGGATAATCGCCACGTTCAATCGCATCAAACAGGTCGGTTTGACTGCTTTCACGGTCTTTAGCAATCAACTCTGCTGCCTCAGCATCAGTCAGATTCTTGATACCTTGCTGGGTACGCATATGGAATTTTACCCAAAAGCGTTCATTTTGGGCATTGATAAAACTGTAGGTATGACTGCCGAAACCGTGCATATGACGATAGCCGGCTGGAATCCCACGATCGGACATTACGATGGTAACTTGATGTAGTGCTTCCGGCAATAAAGTCCAGAAATCCCAGTTATTGGTGGCGCTACGTTTATTGGTTTTCGGATCACGTTTTACTGCTTTGTTTAAGTCAGGAAATTTACGTGGATCACGCAGGAAGAATACCGGTGTATTGTTACCGACTAGATCCCAGTTCCCTTCTTCGGTATAGAATTTCAGGGCAAAACCACGAATGTCACGTTCTGCATCAGCTGCACCGCGTTCACCAGCGACGGTCGAAAAACGGGCAAAGAGTTCAGTTTTTTTACCGACTTCCGAGAAAATTTTTGCACGGGTATATTCGGTAATGTCATTGGTTACGGTAAAGGTACCAAATGCACCTGAACCTTTTGCGTGCATACGGCGCTCAGGAATCACTTCACGAACAAAGTTAGCCAGTTTTTCATTCAGCCATAAATCTTGGGCCAGCAATGGGCCACGGCTACCTGCCGTCATACTGTTCTGGTTGTCGACTACAGGTGCGCCAGCTTCAGTAGTCAGATGGGTGACAGGGCACTTTTTCATATCTTGGCTCATATTTCTCTCCAAGCGTTGAGAATTTTATTCGTTATTCCAGCATTCAAAAAAATCATCTATAAGCGCAGGAATAACATTAGGGGCTTTATTTCCAACAGATTTTTAATTAAGTGAGTTGTTGAATTGGGTGTTTTGGCAATAAGTTTGGTTTTTCTGTAACTTCAGAAAATACTGCCTAAATGAATAAAAATTAAGTCATTGAAAATAAATAATCTAATTTGAACATAAGATATTTCTAGAAATGTGACAATGTTAAAATATGCAAATTTTTCACTCAGTTTAAAATGATTAAGTAAGAAAATCAGAATTTAAGATGTCTTCTCTAAGTCAGAAAAATGCTTCAATATCTCTTTTAGATTTCATTAGGTTTTATTAAATATTTATTAAGTTATTAATTTTATAAATATTTTTTAAATAGAAAGATTTAAGGATTAAAATTCAAGGATTAAACAGGTAGTTAAATCAGCATTCTCTTGCTCACAATTTTCTGATTTTTACAGCAAGAATATCTACCAAATTATCTATTTTCTGGAAAATATTTAAGTCCTGATCTGCTTGAAAATTGGCCAGTCGCCCTTATAATCATTTCACATCCCGAGCGGATCATTTCCTTAGCCCAAATTAAACAGAGAGCAAGATGGCAAAGAAAAAAGCTGTAGAGGCAGTCATGCCAAACTTCGTGGCCAAACATATGCATGAAGTCAATAAAAGCCAGGTTTTTGTAGACCGGAAGAAAAATGCAAAACGTGGTTATACCAAGCACAAACAAGGGCGATATCAACAAGATGATCGCCCTTTTTTATGGGCGGCTTAGGGCGGCCAGGAAGAAGTGGATCTGCTTTGGACAGGAGCTGACTTTAAGGGATTCTGGAGGGTATAGTGAAAAGATGAATTTCTTTTCGAAGAATGCGGTGAAGTCCGCCGGGTGGTTGAAGAAGCTTCTTCGGGAAACATATTTTGAAAAAAACGGGGCAGGGTCGCAGAACTCGAAGATCTATTTGGATCAGCATCAGCCATAGGCCGGGTTTGCTGAAAACTGGCAAATTTTCCTAGCTGTTGCCGATACAGTTTTGCCGCAATGACCGATGGATCATTCTTGCCTAAACGCCGTTGCTGGGTACGAGAAATTTCAATTCCCCATAAGGGACAGGCTTTAGGACGTTCAGTTTCACGGATATACTGATGACTGGTACTTGTGTTATTACGACCACGAGAAAATGTATATCTGGATTTTTGCGAACGTAAGGCTGGTGCAACAATAATAAAATAAAACGCTGCAGCCAGCATAAGCAGGATAAGCACAAATTCCATAAGTACCTCGACTGATGCAGAGGAGCCTGGAAAAGTTCCTCCTTAAGCGCTGACCATACGGGTGGTGGATTTCACCATATCTCCTAAACCATGTGTTCTAAAATAATGCTCCATCCAGCTTTTTACCATGAGTGGATTGTCCAGTTTTAGTACATGTTTGAGTAATTCCTGTGCATCAGGCATCGGTACATGACAAATCGTTTTTCGGACTCTCAAAATATTACTGGAACTCATGGACAGGGTATTGAATCCCATGGCCATTAATAGTACGGCCGATAGAGGATCACCGGCCATTTCACCACAGATACTGATCGGTTTGTTATTACGGTGACAATCCTCTACCAGACGGGTCAGGGCACGCAGGATCGCTGGATGTAAGTGTGAATAGACATTGGCCACACGTGGATTATTCCGGTCTACAGCAAGTAAATATTGGGTCAAATCGTTAGAACCGACCGAGAAGAAATCGACCAGTTCAGAAAATTCATCAATCTGATGCAGTACGCTTGGTACTTCGACCATAATTCCGATTTGCGGTTTGGTAATTTTGACCTGCTCTTCTTCCTGAACGGCATGATGATCACGTTCTAACAGATACAGTGCTTCTTCAACTTCACTGACACTGGTCACCATCGGCAACAGGATATGCAGATTGTTCAGACCGATACTGGCTTTCAGCATGGCGCGAATTTGTGAAGAGAAGATTTCAGGATGATCCAGCGTAAAACGAATTCCGCGCCAGCCCAATGCTGAATTTTCTTCCTCAATCGAGAAATATGGAAGGTCTTTATCTGCACCAATATCCAGCGTTCGCATGACTACCGGTTTATTGGCAAAGTGACTCAGTTGCTGCCGGTAAATGGCACGTTGTTCCTCTTCTCCCGGGAAGCGGTCACGTAGCATGAACGGGATTTCCGAACGGTATAGGCCAACACCTTTGGCACCACGCTGTACACCACGAACCACATCAATCATCAGGCCGGTATTTACAAACAGACGTACAGCGGTACCATCTGGCGTAATTGCATCTTTGGTCTCGTATTGACGTAGATCTTTGGCAATCTGTTCTTCTTCTTTCTGAATTTCTTTATAGCGGGTACGCAGACGACGTGGTGGATTGATAAAGATACGGCCCTGATGCGCATCGACAATCATCTCGACGTCATCCAGGGTATTGATTGGCAGTTCAGTCACACCCACGACAGTCGGAATACCGAGTGCGCGTGCCACAATCACCATGTGTGAATTCATGGCACCTTCAGTGGTGACAATCGCTGCAATCTTATCGACAGGCAGTTCCACCAGTGCAGCCGTTGAAATTTCTTCACCAATCAGGATACTTTCATCTGTCAGTTCGCGATGGCTTTCATCGGCTTCCTGCAACTTGGCCAGAATACGACGTCCCAGATCTTTTAGATCAGCGACACGTTCACGCAGGTAATCATCCTCCATCTGGGCAAACTGCGCCACATGGTTATCAATCACGATGCGAACCGCACCTTGTGCCCAGTGACCATCACGAATCAGTGCTTTAATCTCCGATGGGAGGGCATTTTCATCCAGCATACGCAGGAACACACTGAACAAAGCACGTTCTTCGGCCATCAGCGCATCCTGCATCTTGTCATCCAGGAACTGAATTTCTTCACGTACCGAATTTAAGGCATTATCCAGCAAAGCCAGTTCTTCGCTAATATCATCCGCTTCACGATCCGGAACAGCGCCCAGATCTGCAGGTGGATAAAGCACAATGGCACGGCCGAGTGCAATACCGCCAGAACCCGATACGCCCTGGAAGGTTTTATATGCCGGTAAATTATTTGGCTTGCGGAATACATCAATATTGCCGACTGCATGGGCGTGAGCGATTACGCCCGAAAGCTGGGCACATAGCGTAACCAGGAACGATTCAGCCGCTTCACTAAAATCCTGGGATTCTTTATTTTGGACCACCAGTACGCCCATGACCTTACGGCGGTACATGACCGGAACGCCCAGAAAGGAATTATAAATTTCTTCGCCCGTTTCCGGTAAATACAGAAAACGATCATGCTTAGGGGCATTGTCGAGGTTAACGATTTCCTCACGCTGACCTACCAGACCTACCAGACCTTCACCAGTATGTAAAGAGACGTGACCAACAGCTTCAGGTTTCAGGCCTTTAGATGCCATCAACAGATAGCGCTGGTTGCGTTCATCGAGCAGATAAATGGAGCAGACATCCACATGCATGGCCTCGGCCACCTGATTGACCATAATATCGAGTGATTCATGCAAACTGGCAGACGCATTAATCTCTTGGACAATGCGTCTCAGGGTATCCAGTTGCATATTCGACATGGGAGCTGCTCCGTATTTTTTTAGAAGTCCGGTAATTTAGTTTATTTATAACAATAGCCGAGCAAAAAATCTGCACATGCACGCGATTTTTTTAAGGTTTTTGTTGTGGTAATTGCTGACAGAGTTCAATCATGGCCTTGCGATAAACATCGCGTTTAAAATTCACCACTTGGCCTAATGGATACCAGTAACTGACCCATTGCCATTGATCAAATTCGGGCGGATCGGACAGATCAAGTTGAATGTTCTGTACGGGCGCCGTCAGTTTGAGTAAAAACCACTTCTGTTTTTGACCGATACATACCGGATCTGAATCCGTGCGAATGTATCGATACGGCAAACGATAACGCAACCATCCTTTGGTCTGCGCGATAATCTGGACGTGTTCAGGCAGTAAGCCAACTTCTTCTCTCAGCTCACGATAAAGTGCCTGCTCAGGGGTTTCTCCATATTGGATACCTCCTTGTGGAAATTGCCATGCATTATGACCAATGCGTTTTGCCCATAAAACCTGTCCAGCATCGTTTGCCAAAATGATCCCGACATTCGGTCGGAAACCTTCTGAGTCGATCATTTGGCTACCTAAAATTGTTTAATTTATGCCTTTGCTTTCGGGGAATATTATTTCTTTATCCAACTCGAAAAAAAGCAAAGTTTAAAAATGTTAAAATTGCTATGATCTTAACGAATTTCTATCGACTAGCGGAGATAGATTTACAATTTTTTTCTTAAATTTCAGTTTTTACGAGTATTTTCATGAAATTGGCGCTATTTGATCTCGATCACACCCTGTTAAACACCGATTCGGATCATTCCTGGGGGGAATTCCTGGTCAATGAAGGCCTGGTGGATCCCGTTCATCACCGCGCCATGAATGACAAGTTCTATGAGGACTATAAAAAGGGTCAACTGGATCCCTATGCCTATAATGAATTTGTGTTCCAGTTTTTGACCCAACATGACCATGATTATCTGACCGAATTACATCAACTGTTCATGCAAAAAGTCATTCGCCCCCAGATGCGTCTGGAAGGTTTTAAAGCGATTCAGCGCCATAAAGATGCAGGGCATGAAATTGTAGGCATTACTGCAACTTCGGACTTTATTACTGCACCGATTTTCCGTGAGTTTGGGATTACTGAAATTATTGCCACAAATGCTGAAGTCGTTGATGGTAAATATACCGGTAAGGTGACCAATATTGCCTGCTATCAACAAGGTAAACTGACCCGTCTGGAACAATGGCTGGCAGGTCGTGACGTGACCGAGTCTTGGGCCTATTCAGATTCAATCAATGACCGTTTTCTGCTGGAATATGCCGATCATGCCATTGCCGTAAATCCGGATGAGCGTCTGGAAGCATTGGCCAAAGAACAGGGCTGGGAAATTCAGGACTGGTCGATTTAAGCAATTCTTTTGATTTAATCAGGCACAACTTCGGTTGTGCTTTTTTATAAGCAGAATAGGGTACTTTTTGACATGCCCGTTGCTGAATAAACATGCTATGCTCAGAATAAATAAAGCAAGTCGACAATAACGATAGCAAGCGCTGAGGTAATGAAAATGACCCAAGTTAGACCGCGTATGACTCATCTATTTGCACAGTTAGGTCTGGATTCGAGTGCAGAAGGGATTGCCCAATTTATTCATGAGCATCAATTACTCAAAGATGTAAACCTGATGGAGGCGCCGTATTGGTCAGATGCACAGCGCCAGTTCCTGGCTGAAAAAATTGCTTCAGATGGAGAATGGGCCATTGTGGTGGATCAGCTCAATGAATCTCTGCATGAGGATGCCACTAGCGGAATTGAGTAGTGAACAAAAAGCCAATCAACTGATTGGCTTTTTTCATTTGGGGCATTACTGTGTCCGTTTCCATAAAGTTACTTGGGACAGGGTATGTTGATATTTACGCGCTGTTTCCCGAATCACAAAAGGCACATCCACAGGTTCGTCCAGCATTTCAAAATGTGGACTTAGCAAAGCTTTGATGCCCTCTAAGGTACTCAGGTTTTCTCCCGCCTGCTTAAATCCGCCGATCCACTCACTGCGTGCTGTATGTTCTTCCTGCCAGGTATAAGGCGAGGCTAGCATCAGGATGCCGCCCATATTCAGCCGATTATGAATTTCACTTAGAAAAGCTTTAGGATGATGCAGACGATCAATCAGGTTGGCTGCCAGAATAAAATCATAATCTTTGAATTGCGGTTTCATATTGCAGGCATCGGCCTGATAAAACTCGACCTTATTGGCAACCTGTTCAAGTTCAAGTTCTGCCAGTGAGCAGGATTTATATTCCACCAGTTCGCCCTCAACAGGAATGCTATAGCGCAGGGTCTCTCCTTGCGCCAGCACCACACCTTGCTGAATAAAACGGGCTGAAAAATCCAGACCTGTGACCTGATCAAAATCCTGAGCCAGTTCAAAGCTGGCGCGCCCGGTGGCACACCCGATATCCAGCGCTTTATGACACGGAATGTTTTGAAAATAAGGACGGGCCAGTTGAATGAGGCTTTGGGCAAAGTTTGGAACAGCAAAATATTCCGCCCCATACTGGAATTCTAGATATTGGGAAATCAGCTGATCGCTTTCATATTGAGAGTGAAACTGCGGTGATGTCTCGTCCGCGGCAACATAGCGAAAACCAGCATGCTGGAAAAAATGTCGCCGGAACGCATAGCGTGAACTGTGCAGGGCTTCATTACCGGCTGAAATCCAGGAACCGCCTTTAATCAGATGATGTTGGCCATCGAAGGTTGGGGTACTAAAATCATCATAGAAAGGATGGACTTGAAAGCCTTCGAAAGGATAAATCGGGGTCTCGGTCCATTGCCAGACATTGCCCTGAACATCATAAAAATCGCCATGCTGAAAATGATCCACCGGAAAAGAGTTAGGGCCATATTTTAATTCAATATTGGCTTGCTCAGGACTTGGTAATTTTGGATCCAGTCCTGAAACTGCATACAATCGATACCATTCATCCTCAGTGGGCAGACGAATGGATTCTCCAGTCTGTGTTGATTTCCAGTTACAGAAAGCTTTGGCTTCATGATAATTCACTTCGACTGGCCAGTCCCAAGGCATTGGAACTTCTTCCAGCATCAGTCTTAAGGACCAACCCAGTTCCGTTTTGACCCAGAAGCTAGGATGTGTGGCTTGAGAAAATGCTAACCATTGCTGGCCCTCTTCAGTCCAGTAGTCAGCTGTCTGATAACCTTCTGCTTCAACAAAGGCTAAAAACTCCTGATTGGACACCAGATATTTAGAGGCTTCGAATTCTGCAATTTCGGCATGATGGTGGCCGTATTCATTGTCCCAGCCATAAAAAGCATGTTCGAAATTTTTATGTAAATTGACCTGACCTGCCGGTACCTTTACCAGACTATTTTCAGGCGCAATGCCGGTAATGACATTGGCACGCCACTGCGGATGATTCTGTACATAACGTAACTGATGCTGGCGAATTAAAACTGAAGAGGTTTCCAGATGAATCCGTTCATGCTCAATGCCCATGATGATGGTCCACCAGGGATTGTGCCAGTTCAGTGGAAGTTGTAGCGGCGCATGTTCTATCACTTTCAAGACCAGGGCACGCACCTGATGCCGGTAATCACGTACCGCCTGAATGCTAGGCCAGTGATAGTTCTGTTCATCCAGATCATCCCAGCTCATTTCATCTACACCAATCGCGAAGATACTTTCCAGATGCGGATTTAAACGTTCCGGGATCAGTTGAGCCAGCAACAGCTTATTGATAAAAAAAGTGGCAGTATGACCAAAATAAAAGATCAGTGGATGACGTAAGGCAATCGGTTTGTCATAAAAGGCTTCTTCATTTTTCAGACAGTCAAACAGTTGCTCATAGGTGTCAAAGGTATTTAGAAAATAATCACGTAATACGGCACGCGCTGTCGGTTCATCTTCAAAATCAAGGTTGGGAGTCGGGTGTAGCGTTGGTTTAAGCGGTTTCCATAAACCCATTTCTTCGAGCAGGTCATGAGAAGAAGATAATAAAGTTTTGGAATCAGAAGATTTGATCTGCATTCTGTGCTTCCTTGAATACGTTTTAATTTTTCATCTTCAGGAAAATGAATTTGATACTTTTAAAAGTACTTGAAAGGAAGCAACTGATGCGATGTATTTAGGTAACAAAATGCTGCATCGATATTGATGCAGCCGAGAAATGTGAAAATTAATTTTAAATTGATGGACCTTGCATCAGTTGAACCAATGCTTCAGCCGCCTTCGATTGAGTACGTCCCGGATGCCAGACCATACCGAGCTGACGGTTCATTTCCAGATTCAGATCCAGTTCTTGCAGGTCATGGTTGACCAGGGTTTTGGGCAAGACTGACCAGCCTAAACCAATTGAAACCAGCATCCGGATGGATTCAAGGGGATTATTACTCATGGTCGTTTTCGGCTTGATGCCCTGTTTTTCAAACTCGGCCATGGTGATCTGCGTGGTATAGGTCTGTGCAGAAGGCAGAAGGCTTGGGTAATTCACCAGATCTTCAAGAGACAGGTCTTTTTGCTGAGCCAGCGGATGGAATGGTGCTACCACAAAAACCAGAGGATCATTCCAGATGGTGACATATTTCAGGCGCTCATCCCCATGCGGTGGCAGAGTAAGGAAAGCCAGTTCCAGATCACCGGCAATGACCTGTTCATGTGCCTGTTCAGAATCTACAAAATGTACATCCAGGGTCACATTCGGATATTGCTGTACATATTCACGCAGATGGCTCGGTAAATGATGCAGACCAATATGATGGCTGGTGCCAATTTTCAGTTTGCCTTGTACCTGACCTTGTTCATGACTCAGGGTATAGTGAATATCACCCAGCTCGTTCAGCCAGTTTTTTACTTTAGGCAGCAGGGAATGTGCTGCATGAGTGGCCTGTACACCACGGCCCGCAGATTCAAATAATTTCACCCCGAAATATTCTTCCAGACTGTGAATACGTTTGGTCACAGCTGGTTGGGTAATAAAAAGCTGATCTGCAGCCAAAGAAATCGAACCTGTTTCCATGACTTTTACAAAGGCTTCAAAAGCTGCGAGATTCATCTTGATCACCTATAAAGTTTTTTTATGCTTAAGTTTATTATTGTAATAATTTAAGAATAAATCAAAGTAAAAATATAGAACTATTGGTTTAATGTTGAATTAATACACATTTTCAAATGTTTTATTTTATGTCATAAAAAAAGCCACCGAGGGGTGGTGGCTCAAAGAGGAAGATCGAAAAAAAATTATGCGGTGATTTCCTCATCCTGTTGCTGGCTTTTTGCTTCCCAGATTTTCTCGTGGAAGAAGAAAGCAACTGCCTGTACAGTCGGTTCTAATAAACTCAAGGCAATCGCCATGGTTAAACTGCCGGTGACAAAATAGCCCACTAACATCGCGACAGTGATGTGCATGATGTAATAGCTAAATGTCTTTTTGAACATGCGCTGATTGTTGTCTACGAAACGTTGAATATGTGCCATGTGGATCTTCCTCAAAACAAATGATCTGTGCCGATGAGGAAATAATAATAATTCTCATTTAATTTGTAAAAACGAATATTTTTAATAAAACGATCGGAAAATTAGATTTATAAAAAGAGAGCTAAACCATGATTTAATTTAAGTTTTAAAAGATTCCAAAAAGTTTTTTAACTAATAAAAATGATAAATTAGATTTATGTGAATGCAGCGATATAATCAAAATTAGCGAAAGAATTTACCCAGTCCAGTGGAGCACATCGACATGGCAGGCGAGACCCAAACAGCAAAAACATTATACGATAAGTTATGGGATGACCATTTAGTAAAACAACGAGATGATGGTTCAGCTCTACTTTATATCGACCGTCATTTATTGCATGAAGTGACTTCGCCACAAGCCTTTGAAGGCTTGCAACTTGCTGGCCGTAAGCCATGGCGTTTAAGTGCCAATATTGCGACACCTGACCATAACGTACCGACCTCTAAAAAAGAGCGTGAGCAGGGCGTGGCTGGGATTGAAGATGATACTTCACGTATCCAGGTACAAACCTTGGATGATAACTGTAAGACGTTCGATATTGTTGAATTTGATATTAACGATATTCGTCAAGGCATCGCGCACGTTGTTGGTCCTGAGCAAGGCTTAACCTTGCCAGGTATGACCGTTGTATGTGGTGACTCACATACTGCAACACATGGTGCATTTGGCTGCTTGGCACACGGGATTGGAACATCAGAAGTTGAACATGTATTGGCAACCCAATGCCTGGTTCAGAAGAAAATGAAAAATATGTTGGTACGCGTTGACGGTAAATTGGGTCAAGGCGTAACACCGAAAGATGTGGTTTTAGCCATTATCGGTAAAATCGGAACTGCAGGCGGTACAGGTCACGCGATTGAATTTGGTGGTCAGGTGTTCCGTGACATGTCGATTGAAGGCCGTATGACCGTGTGTAACATGGCAATCGAAGCGGGTGCACGTGTCGGTATGGTCGCAGTCGATGAAAAAACCATTGAGTATGTTAAAGACCGTCCATATGCACCGAAAGGCGAGCAATGGGATCAGGCGGTTGCGTACTGGAATACTTTGCACTCCGACGAAGGTGCTCACTTCGATACAGTTGTAGTGTTACAAGGTGAAGAGATTGAACCGCAAGTGTCTTGGGGGACTTCTCCTGAGATGGTGATTCCGGTGTCTCAAGCGGTTCCAACTTTGGAACAGGCCAAAGATGATGTACAGCGCAATGACTGGAACCGTGCTTATCAATATATGGGCTTAACTGCAGGTCAGCCTTTAGCAGATATTCAGTTAGACCGTGTATTCATCGGTTCTTGCACCAACTCACGTATCGAAGATATTCGTGCTGCGGCTGAAGTAATCAAAGGCCGTAAAGTGGCTTCTAGCATTAAGCAGGCCATGGTCGTTCCGGGTTCGGGTTTAGTGAAACAGCAGGCAGAATCTGAAGGTTTGGACAAAGTCTTTATCGAAGCTGGTTTTGAATGGCGTGAACCAGGCTGTTCTATGTGCTTGGCAATGAATGCTGACAAGTTGCAGCCAGGCGAACATTGTGCCTCAACTTCAAACCGTAACTTTGAAGGTCGTCAGGGTAATGGCGGTCGTACCCACTTGGTGAGTCCAGCCATGGCGGCGGCGGCAGCGATTGCCGGTCACTTTGTTGATGTCCGTTCATTTTAATTGGTACGCAGGAGCAGAAATATGAAAGCTTATACCGTTGAACAAGGTATTGTTGCACCCTTAGACCGTGCCAATGTCGATACAGATTTAATTATTCCAAAACAGTTTTTGAAATCGATCAAACGTACCGGTTTCGGTGAAAACCTGTTTGATGAATTGCGTTATTTGGATGAAGGTTATCCGGGTCAGGATAACTCGGTTCGTCCGATTAACCCGGACTTCGTGTTAAACCAGCCACGTTATCAAGGTGCATCGATTTTAATTTCTCGTGCTAACTTTGGTTGCGGTTCAAGCCGTGAGCATGCGCCGTGGGCATTGAATGAATACGGTTTCCGTACTGTGATTGCACCAAGCTTTGCTGATATTTTCTTTAATAACTGTTTTAAAAATGGCATGTTGCCGGTGATCTTGCCGGAAGAAACGGTTGATCGGTTATTTAAGGAATGTGCAGCAGCTGAAGGTTATCAGTTAACGATTGATCTGGAAGCGCAGGAAGTTCGTACACCAAATGGCGAAAGTTTCAAGTTTGAAGTGGACCCATTCCGTAAGCATTGTTTGTTAAATGGTTTGGATGATATTGGCTTAACTTTGCAGGCAGCAGATGATATTCGTGCCTACGAAGAAAAAACCAAACAATCACGCCCATGGGTATTTGCTGAAATTCATTCATAAAACAGCAAAAATTGTCATGGCATGACTGCGAAGGCCTTGCTAATATCAGAAGATTATTAATTTTTTTTGATAGGTTAATACAGACATCATGGCAACGTATTGGAAACAGTGGCTTGCTCTAAGTGCAGTATCAGTGCTGATGACCGCGTGTCAGAGCATTGATACCTTCAAACTTAAACATGCCAAAGAAGATGCAGAAAGCAAATCCAATGCCTTGATTTATTGTGCAGGCACACCGGATTGTCAGTTTGAACGTTTAAATCGGACCATGATTGTGGATGAGTCCACCAAGCGAATCAGCCCAGAAGCGCTGGATCAGCGTCTGGTTCGTTTGCAGGCCAAAAACCTGAAACAGGATAATCCGATTTATTTATCTGTGCCGGAAGGGCAGCATGAACTGGTGGTGCGTTTCTATCCGATTAGCAAGGATAAGGCTGAGACCTTGCATCTGTTCCAGCAGTTTAAGGCGAATAAACGCTATACCCTGAAAATGTTCCGTGACCGAAATGCACGTAGCACCAGTTTATTAAATGCCTCTGCACCTGATCCATTGTGTGTGGACCTGTTGCAAGAGCAGAAAGTGATTCGTCGTTTTTGCAAACCGTATAATGTCATCAATGGCATTGCAGAGTTTGTAGAAAAAAAAATTTAACCTAGTCAGGTGGATGCCTGACCTTATAAATGGAAAAGCTCATGTCTAAACAAATTTTGATTTTAGCTGGTGACGGTATTGGCCCTGAGATTGTAAAAGCCGCAGAACAGGTGCTTACACGAGTTAATGAAAAATTCAATCTGGGTTTAACATGGGAACAAGGTCTGTTGGGCGGTGCTGCGATTGATGCACACGGTTCACCTTATCCAGACGTAACGTCTGAACAGGCGAAAAAAGCAGATGCAATTCTGCTCGGTGCTGTAGGCGGTCCAAAATGGGATACGATTGAGCGTTCAATCCGTCCAGAACGTGGCCTGTTAAAACTACGTAGTGAGTTGAATCTGTTTGCGAACTTGCGTCCAGCAATTCTTTATCCACAATTGGCTGATGCCTCTAGCTTGAAACCGGAAATCGTCTCTGGTCTGGATATCCTGATCGTACGTGAATTGACTGGTGGTATTTACTTCGGTCAGCCACGCGGGATCCGTGAACTGGAAAATGGCGAAAAACAAGGTTTCAACACTGACGTTTATGCAGAATCTGAAATCAAACGTATTGCCAAGGTTGCGTTCGAACTTGCTGGTCTGCGTGGCGGTAAAGTATGTTCAGTTGATAAAGCCAACGTGCTTGAAGTGACTGAGCTTTGGAAACAAACCGTGACTGCACTGAAAGAAGAGCAATATCCGGACATTAACCTGTCTCATATGTATGTAGACAATGCTGCGATGCAGTTAGTACGTGCGCCTAAACAGTTTGACGTGATCGTAACGTCTAACCTGTTCGGTGACATCCTGTCTGATGAAGCTGCAATGCTGACTGGTTCAATCGGTATGTTGCCATCAGCTTCATTGGATGAAAATGGTAAGGGTATGTATGAACCTTGCCATGGTTCTGCACCAGACATTGCAGGTCAAAACCTGGCAAACCCATTGGCAACCATTCTGTCGGTAGCCATGATGCTGCGTTATACCTTCCGTGAAGAAGCAGCCGCTAAAGCGATTGAAGATGCAGTAGGGAATGTTTTAGACCAAGGTCTGCGTACTGCTGACATCATGTCTGAAGGCATGACTAAAGTGGGTACTGTGGAAATGGGTCAGGCAGTTGTGACTGCATTGAACTAAGTTACACATTAGTTCCACGTAAAAAACGCAGCCTTGAGCTGCGTTTTTTACGACTGATTTTGATTAACAGGTTCGACCCGAAAGGCTGACAGAAGTTGCAATATTGTCTTTGAGCAAAAAGGTAATCTTGCATTGCAAATTCACATCATAACCTGATGCAGGACTCACAGTGACTGGAACCGGAACTGTGCCAGTACCTGCTGCCGGAAACTGGGCAATCGGTAAGGGAACGGTCACAGGACGTTCCACGACATAGCTGAGCTGTTGGGAGCTGAGCTCAGGTTCACTGATTTGCTGATAACCCAAACGTTTCAGATCTAAATTGCGATCAATATACTGGCTACTCTGCCCAATAAATTGCTGTAAATAAGTTTCACGGTCAGTCTGGCTGATCGTAGGTGTTTGTGCACACCCTGACAGACCGAGCAACAGGATGCTCAAGCCCAATACCAGAGAAGTACCTTTGCTTAACAACATCACATCACTCCTACTCAAGGAACGCTTAAAAACAGTGTAGTAGCAAAGTGTGAGAGGAACTGTTGTAATTTATTATTAGGCAAGACAGGATCAATCAGGCAGTTAGCTGTAGCTGTCAAATTCAAGACAACTTAGAACGCTCTTATATCCACTTTAAAATGAATAAAACGCAAAAATAAGTCTTAACAGGCACGTCCGCTATATTGCACGGATTGAGCAATCCCTTGTTCTAGTTAAAAATGAATCTGGCAGGGCATTTCAACCTGATAACCTGGGCCGGGTGCAGTCGCGAATCGTACAGGAGCACCTATACTGACACTTTGCTGAATGGTCGGTGTTCCCAGCGGAAGTTCAATGGTGCGAAGTACAGTATAACTCAGACGTTTTTCCGTTTGTACAGGTGCTTTTGAGGTCTTAAAACCGAGTGCAGTTAAATCCAGATCCTTGCGAATCGACTCTGCAGATTGGCCGATATATTGCTATAACTGCTGATCTATTTGTCGTAATTTTGTCGAATTGGTAGTGGCGCAGGCAGTCAGGCTGATTCCTAGGATCAGAGAAAACAAGATTTTTTGCATGAATGATTCACTGTTTTTATTAGAAGAAAAATAGAAATTATTATCTTCGAATGCAGTATAGGGAATGTGCAGGGGAATTGATATAAAAGAAAAGACAATAAAAAAGCCACTGGATGAGTGGCTTTTGCTTCCGCTAAAACTTAGCGCGCACGGTATGTGATACGACCCTTAGTCAAATCATAAGGAGTCATTTCGACCTTCACGCTATCGCCAGTCAAAATACGAATATAGTGTTTACGCATTTTACCAGAAATATGGGCAATTACTTCGTGACCGTTTTCTAAACGTACACGGAACATAGTATTAGGAAGCGTCTCGGTGACAACGCCTTCGAACTCGATGAGTTCCTCTTTATTGGCCATAGCCTACCTGAATGAATAAATTGGAAAGGCGCAAATTATAGTCAATTTTTTCGCAAAACACAAGGTGTAACGGGCGTTAGACTGATCATCTGTCAGTAAAATAAGCGAAGTGTGAGTTTAAACTTTTTAACTAAAAAGCGTGTGGTATCTGTTGTCAGTTTGGTCAATCACAGTTAATCTAATTTCAATCTTTTTAAGTATAAATGAAGTACATACAAGGAAGGTTTTTGAGTGAGTCAGCTAACGGATGCATCAGTCGTATTGCGTTTAGGCTATCAAGCGATTCGTCGTGCAGGTTTGCCAACAGAAGAACTTCTGACAAAAGCAGGAGTCGCTTTAAATCAGGTGGAGACCAATGATCGTACTCCGCTCAGTGCTCAGTATGCCTTCTGGGTTGCCGCAGAAGAGGTCAGTAAGGACCCGGATATCGGATTGCATCTGGGTGAACATTTGCCGCTCTATCGCGGACAGGTGATCGAGCATCTGTTTATTTCATCAGAGAATTTTGGTGAAGGCTTGAAACGTGCACTGGCTTATCAGCGTCTGATCAGTGATGCCTTTCATGCCAAGCTGGTGGTCGAAGACGATCGCTGCTATCTGACCAATGGTGAACAGCCTTTTGCTGAAAGTCTGGTCAATCGTCACTTTACCGAATGTGCGATGTCGGGTGTGCTGCGTTTCTTTAAATTTATTACTGAAGGCCGCTTTGAACCGATCTATATCGATTTCAATTTTTCCAAAGGCGCGGCAGATGAAGAATATTTCCGGGTTTATGAATGTCCGGTAAGTCTGGGACAGAAAGAAACCCGTTTGTATTTTGATCCAAGCATTCTTGATTTCCCGCTTTGGCAGGCAGAGCCGGAACTGTTGCAGCTACATGAACAGCTGGCAATTGAAAAATTACAGGAACTGGCTCGTTACGATTTAGTCGGGGAAGTGCGTCGGGCTATTGGCTCTACTTTAGAAAGTGGTGAAACAACGCTAGAAACTGTAGCCGCTCAACTGAATATTACTCCACGCCGTTTACGTACCCAGCTCAGTGAGGCTAATACCAGTTTCCAGCAGATTCTGTCTGATTATCGCTGTCGTCTGGCTAAACGTCTATTGGCGAGTACCAATGAAAGTGTGGAGCGGATTGTTTATCTGACTGGATTCTCGGAGCCAAGTACCTTCTACCGTGCTTTTAAACGCTGGACCAATGAAACGCCGGTGGAATATCGGAAGCGCAAGCAGCGTTAATCTTTAAAATCTAAAATCCTCCCCCAACCCCTCCTTTAATAAAGGAGAGGAGTTCCTCCCTTTTTCAAAGGGAGTTTAGGAGGGATTTAAAAATTAAAAATAATTAGCTTATTCCGGCATATTTAACCAGTATGGACCCAAAGGTACTTTGGGTAGGTCAAAATACTCTGGATATTCAGCCTGGATAAAATACAGACCGTCCGGTGGTGCGGTAACACCGGCTGCTTTACGATCTTCTGCTGCAAAAATATGGTCAATATGGTCAACCCCATACATGCCTTGGCCGATTTCCAGCAAACAGCCCATGATATTGCGTACCATATGATGCAGGAAGCCATCCGCCTGAATATCTAGAATCAGATAAGGCCCATGCTGGATCAGGCGGCAGTGACGGACGTGACGTACCGGCTGATTGGACTGGCAGGCTGCTGCACGAAAACTCTCAAAGTTATGTGTGCCTTCAAACTTTGCAGCCGCTTCAATCATCTTTTTGACATCAAGTGGATAGTAAATATGAGTGACCTGTTTATGCAGCAAGGCAGGGCGTACCGGATAGTTATAGACAATATAACGATAACGGCGTGCCTGTGCTTTAAAGCGTGCATGGAAGCCATCATCCATCTCCTTGATCCATTGGATTGAGATATCCTTAGGTAACTGGCTATTTGAGCCCATTAACCAGCCTCGTTCAGAACGCAAGGCATGGGTATCAAAATGTGCGACCATATTGGTCGCATGCACGCCGGCATCGGTTCGGCCTGCACCATGCAGAATAATCGGTTCATCGGCAATTTTACTGAGAACCTTCTCGATGGTTTCCTGAACACTGATTACGCCCGGTTGTTGAGTCTGCCAACCTCGATAATTCGTTCCACAAAACTCAATTCCCACCGCAAAACGCTGCATAATGACCTCAAAACCTGACTAATCGTACCAATGGGCATGCCATTGTTCTACCGTGTCATATTGTAAATACATTTTTAGGGCTTTTGCATAAAGATCAGCATGGCCATAACTTTCATTGAGTAGAATTTTGCAATCATGCACCCATTCAGCAATGGCATAACGCTGATCGGTGGCACCGAAAGGCACTTGAGTAGTTAAGACCGAGATACAGCCTTTGGCATAGAGCTGATTGATAAAATCTACGATCTCTGGATTGACGGCCAGATTGCCGGTTCCAAAGCCTTGCAGGAATAGAAAATGCGGAGGATAGGCCAAAATATTTTTCAGATTATTGAACTGTTGAACTAAATCGATCGGCTGCATCATCAAGCTCATACAGTTAAAATCCAGAGCTTTGGCAATATCGTCTGCTGTAACCTGATGACTTTGCTGGTTGGCCTGAATAGCGATATGCGCATCCAGACCAGTAAAGGCATTCAGCTCAGTGGTATGTTGCTTTAAGGCAGTTTGAGCATGAATCAGTTGCTGATGAAAAGCCAGATAAACACCTGCATTACACTGAGTTACTGAAGCGAGCGCAAAGCTCAGATTGTCCATGGCATCGCTAAATTCGCGTTGCGCATCGCCTTCAGCATTCAGGAGGGGATACTGGCTGCCAGTCAGCACAATATGAGCCGAATTCCCCATAAAATGTGCCAATACTGCGCTGGCATAGCTCAGGGTATCTGTCCCGTGAATAATCACAAAATGTTGTATCTGCTGTTCAGATTGCAGATTTTGGATAAATTGCACCAGTTCTAACCAGTCTGTAGCAGTACAGGCACTACTGTCCTTAATCACAGGAGCGCAGTAATACTGAATGAACGGTTGATCTGTAAGTAGCTGTTCCAGTTTTGGAATAAATAAATCGGCAGACATAGGGGCGAGCGGATCACCGACACAGCCAAAGGTGCCGCCCATATAAATCAGTGCAATATCTTTCATCATAAAAAAAGCAGCCAAATGTGACTGCTTTAGTGTAAAGGGAAATTGATTAAGATGCGATTTGATTCAGCAACTGATCGGCTTGCTGACGTTGTGCTGCTGTATATTCAGCTTCACGTTCAGCTATGACTTCACGGGCAGCTGCATAAGCGCCTAACTGGATATATTGCTGTGCCAGCTCCAGGTTAAGGTCCGCTTCATTAACTTCCATCAGTTCCGGGAAGGACTGCACCAATGGATCATGTTGATCGGTTGTTGAAGTCACAGGCGCTGTCGGAATCTCAAAATTCACCCCTGTAGAAACAGGAGCCTCTTTTACAGCTTCGACATTATCAAGTTTAAAATCTAGTCCAGATGTTTCAGTCGCAGCAGGCGTTTCAGTTGCAGGCGTTGCAATATCGAGGCTAGACAGGTCAAACTCAGTCGCAGGTTCGGCGGTTTTTTCCGCTGCAGGTGTTGGAGTGTCTAGAGAGAAAGAGAAATCTAAAGGCTGGATTTCTTCTGTTGTTGCAGGCGCTGATTCTGTTTCTAAGGATATAGATGGTTCAAGCTTAAGCTTAAAATCCAGAACCGGTGCTGACTCAGTTGCTGTTGTTGGAGCAGTCTGGGTTTCAGCAGTATTCATCTGAAGATCAAATTCAACTGAATTATCTGATACAAGCGAAGCTTCTTCCGTTTTTACTGGCTCAGCCGCTGGAATCTTCGGTTCAAAGTTGAACTCTAAGGGTTGGATATCAGGTACTGGTTCCGCTACAGCAGCTGGTTTGCTTGGTTGCAGTTCCTGTTGTAATGCATCAAATGCCTGTTCGTTTGAAGCAGGAGTGGCAACCAGGTCTGCAAAGGCATCTGTAGAAGGTTTGCTTTCCTGTACAGGAGGGGTTTGTGGCTGAGCACTTGGGAAATCAATAGTATCCTGAACAGCGACCGAAGAGTTTTCAAACTCACGCTTTTTGACCTCAGCCTGAGCCAGAATATCTTCCAGTTCCAGAGAGCGAACATGGTTAATCAGCTGTGAAATCGCAAATTCATCTTTTTGCAGGATATGAATGTCGAGTAGCAGTAAATACAACTCATGTTGAGAATTATCGCGATTCAGTGCCTGATTGATTTGCGCTTCAGCTGCAAAGAAATTACGTTCCTGAATCAGACCTTCAATTTTCTTGCGTGTCTCTGCTGATAGAGGCGTTGCTGATTTTTTAACGACTCCGGCTGGCTCGACCACTTTGGTTCTTTGTGAAGTGGATTTTGACGCAGCGCCAGGTTTTTTCGCTTTTACAGTTTTAGTTTTTGCTTTATCTGATTCTTGAGCATCTTGTCGTTTTTTTACGACAATTAATACGATGATCAATATCACTAATGGAATCACATAAATCAGCATGTTTTACCCCTTGGGGATAGAGTCATTAAGTTCGCCTATCCCAATAAATCGTCATGTGTAACTTTTTAATTAATTGGCTTTTTATCTGCCTGTTGTGCTTTAAGCTGTTGTTGCAGCTGGGCAAGACGAGCATTTAATAATTGAATTCTGTGATCCTTCTGATTGAGTGCCAATTCTAGTTCAGTTACGTTTCTCTGTAATTTAACGGTTTTTTCACGGGCTGTCATAACTTTTAATGACAACTCTTTCGAAGTTCGATTTTCTTTTGTGTTTGAGTTGGCAGAAACCTGGCCGGAATCACGCTGATTCTCGGCAACCAGGCTCATTTCAGCCTCATTCAGGCGATATTTGGTTTTTGCAGCAGGTTTGGAGGGTGCTTGAGCAGACTTAATCGCTGCGGCCTGTATCGGAGTTTTCGCAGTATGAACGGTCGCTAAATTAAGCGCTGCACCTTTACGCAAGCGGTTGGCATCGCCTCCAATAAAAGCATGTTCATTCTCACGTTTGATCTGCTGCATGACCTCACTCACTGGACGCTGCTGTTCATTGGCAATCCTGGAAGCAATGCCCCAAAGCGACTCATTTGACTGTACCACATAGGTCGGTTTGATCTGGGTTGAGACGCTTTGTTTGAGAGCTGTTGGCTGTGCCTGAGTTTTAGCCGCTAAACTTGGTTTGTCCTGTGCAGTAATGGATGCAGCCTGCTTGCGTGCCTGTTGTTCTGCATATTTTTTGACAAGTGGATCACTGGACACCATCTGATTTTCAGTGCTTGTCGGTGCAGAAACTTGCACTGAGGCCACATTTTTATTTGTTGGATCTACTGCAACTTCAGCTGGTTTTGTTTCAGCCTGAACTTTTGTCGCTACAGCCTGTAAGTTTGGCGTTACATCTGCTTGAGTTACAGCCGTGTTGATTGCTTTGGATGGAGTATTCACTGGCGCAGTGTTTACAGTACCAGCTTGCTGTGAACTATGACTTGTCGTTGCTACCGCAGTTTCAGTATTAAGTTTTGTTGGGCTCGCGATCTGAGCTGCAATACTTGATGTTGGCTCATGGGTAACAGCAGCTATGGCTGTTTTAGGAATCGAGCTGGCTGATAATGCAGGAGGTGCTGTGTTTTGTAAGGCTAACGGTTTTTCTGCTACAAATGAGGTGGCTGGTTTGGATGGGGCATTGGTATAACGCGTACTCACCGGTAAGTTCAGGGCAATATCTTTTTCACTCACGACTACGACAGGCGCGAGTGGCTGTTCATTCTGTTTCAGGCTGGCCTGTAACAAATCAGTTTTAGGTCTTAATGCAGTACGGATATGCTGTAGGCGTGCTGCATTGCCTTCCTTTATTTTGACAATGATATTTAATTCACGATCAGTGACCGGGCGCGAGGAGGTAATGGTAATAACCCCAGTACCATTACTGTTGCGACGGGTGAAAAAATTTAAATGACCCGGTGGCTGATGCGATGCATCCATAGAAATCAGGTCTTCTGGCGAGGCTAAACTTACCTCAATGGGCAAGTTAATATCTGATTGACGGAAATTCATTTCCGCATAAAGCAATTCCCCAGGTGCAGACTGGATTTGTACCGAATCTACATTAATCGCATAGATATTTTGTGAAGCAACAATGGCTAAAATGGCAAGCTTTAATTTGTTATATACAGTCATCTGTGAGCTCAGTCATTATCGCATAGCGAAAATTATAGATTAACGGGATGTTTGTTTTTTGTAAAATACTTACGCAATAGTTACACAAAAAAGCCGATCAATAAAGATCGGCTTCATGCTTTATTTCCTGACGGAAACTTAAGAGTTTTTATAGTCAATCAAGATGCGCAGCATACGACGTAAAGGTTCTGCAGCACCCCAAAGTAACTGGTCACCTACTGTGAATGCACCTAGGTATTCTTTACCCATGTTCAGTTTACGCAGACGACCAACAGGTACAGTTAATGTGCCAGTCACTGCGACAGGAGTCAGGTCAGTCATTGAGGCTTCACGAGTGTTTGGCACGACTTTAGACCAGTCATTTGCATTTGCAATGATATCTTCGATCTCATCCAGTGGAACGTCTTTGCGAAGTTTCAGCGTTAATGCCTGAGAGTGGCAACGCATTGCGCCAATACGTACACAGTGGCCATCAATCGGTACAATCTGCTGGTTACCTAGAATCTTGTTGGTTTCAGCCTGACCTTTCCATTCCTCTTTAGACTGGCCGCTTTCCAGCTGCTTGTCGATGTATGGAATCAGAGAGCCCGCTAAAGGTACACCGAAGTTTGCAGACGGGAAGCCTTCACCACGTTGCAATTCAGCAATTTTAGAATCAATGTCCAGAATTGGTGAACGCGGATCATCTAGCAAGTCTTTGGTATTGTTATATAAATAACCCATACCAGTAATCAGCTCACGCATGTTTTGCGCGCCAGCACCCGAAGCTGCCTGATAAGTCATTGAAGTTGCCCATTCCACCAGATTGTTCTGGAACAGACCGCCTAAGCCCATCAACATCAGGGAAACGGTACAGTTACCGCCCACGAAAGTTTTGGTGCCTTTGACCAGACCATCTTTGATTACATGCATGTTCACCGGATCAAGTACGATAATCGCTTCATCATCCATACGCAGGGTAGATGCTGCATCAATCCAGTAGCCATCCCAGCCTTCAGCTTTAATTTTCGGGAAAACTTCAGTGGTGTAATCGCCACCTTGACAGGTAATAATGACATCCATTTGCTTCAGACTGTTAATGTCTGTTGCATCCATAAGTGCTGGGGCAGTCTTACCACCAAATGCCGGAGCTTCACCACCCGCATTACTGGTAGAAAAATAGAATGGCTCAAAATGAGCAAAATCATTCTCTTCAACCATACGTTGCATAAGGACGGAACCCACCATCCCGCGCCAACCGACCAGACCTACTTTCATGTCACTTTGCCTCGGTGCGTTAAAAAATCAAAAGGGATTCGAGTGTATCAAAAAGGGACGTGACTGCAAGAGCTACACAATCAAAACATCAATATTCTTGAGCGAAATATCTGCTTTATGATACATACAAAATTGATAAAGCAATTTTTCTTTTAGAAAAAATAATAACTTAGTAAAGAGTGTATCTTATGGTAGGGTTTATCCAGATCATGGCAATCGTGGTCATCTGGTTAAGTTTTTGGTCGCTGATTCCCCGAGATGAATGGTGGATTCGTGGTGCCGATTTTCCACGTTTACAGATTCTGGTTTTGGGCTTCATAGCCTTTGTTCTTTTTCTCCTCGTCGATCATCCTTGGACGGCCTTCAATCAGCTGCTTTTTGTTGGTCTGATCGCAGCTTTGGCGTATCAGCTAAAAATGGTGCTGCCCTATACCTTTGTCTGGAAAAAACAGGTCAAGCAGGTCAAGCAGGATCAGCTGGATCCGGATCGTCAGATTTCCCTGATTGTCTCTAATGTCCTCACGACCAATACTAAATATCATTTACTGATTGAACAGATCCAGACCCATCAGCCAGACTTGGTCTTAACGCTGGAAACCGATCAGGCATGGCAGGATGCATTGGCTGTCATTGAGCCAGATTATCCCTATCGGGTGCCCGTACCTTTGGATAATCTGTATGGCATGCATCTGTACAGCAAACTTGAGCTGAGTGAAACCGAGGTTAAATTTATTCTGAGCGATGAAATTCCCTCGATTCATACCAAGGTCTTGTTACGTTCCGGACAGCCGGTACAGCTCTACTGTCTGCATCCGAAGCCGCCAAGTCCAACTGAAGCCAAAGATTCAACCTTACGTGATGCGGAACTGCTGATTGTAGGGGATCAGATTAAGGATCTGGATGAAAGCTGCATTGTGATGGGAGATTTGAATGATGTGGCCTGGTCACGCACGACACGTTTATTCCAGCGTATCAGCGGTTTGCTGGATCCACGTGTCGGTCGACGCTATGTAAATACCTTCCATGCCGATTATCCTTTATTACGCTGGTCGCTTGACCATGTGTTTCACAGCACCGATTTCGCTCTGGTGCATATGGAGCGTTTAAAACACGTCGGGTCAGATCATTTTCCGGTTTATCTGGTTTTACAAACTGGGCGGGTATTTGAGCATCACCAGGAAGCGCTGGAAGAAACGGATCAGGATGATCAGGAAGCCAAAGAAGCGATTCAGGAAGGAATTGAAAAGGCAGAGAAAGAAGAGAAGAAAGTCACTGATAAGATTGCGATGGCATATAAGAATGAGGAGAAATTCTTATAGTTTTAGCTGAAAAGTGTACGATATTGCTTACAGCAGTTTCCGCTTCTTGCGAATGGGCAGTACAGAGGAATCCACGTATTCTAAGCTCATCAGCACAGGGAGTCGAGAAAGGATATTCTCATAAGGAAGACGAAGCTGAATGAAAACATCATGGAAATGATGCTGAAAGGGAAATCACAACAACGAAGAAGCAATTATAACATATGAAAGCACAACCTCATTAACCCGGGTTTTACAGGATGTAGAACCCGGGTTAAATTATTTTTGGCTCATTTTTTATTATAATTAATTGATTATTAAAATAAAATTTAAATTAAAAAATGGATATTACCTGAATGGAAGTTATGATTTCCGATCATGATTCAGTCAATGAATTCGAAGTGCTACAGCTCTATCTTGTCAATCAATGGTCAGCTGCAGAAAAACCTCAATTGCTTTTAAAGGCTTTGCAGCATTCTTATAGTCTGGTGACGGCACGTATCAACGGTCGGCTGGTCGGCTTGGGAAATGCGATTTCAGATGGTTATCTGGTGGTGTATTTCCCACATTTATTGGTTCACCCGGAGGTGCAGCGACAGGGTATTGGTCGTCTGATCATGCAAGAAATGCTGCAACGTTATTCAGGATTTCATCAGAAAATTCTGGTGGCTGATTAGCATGCCACTGAATTTTATAAAGCTCTAGGTTTTGAGCGTGCAGGGCATACAGAAGCGATGTGGATTTATCAAGGAATGGATCATTGAGTTGTCTTGCCAATAATACCGTTCATATTTTTTCTAGTTTTTAATAGATTTTATCATAGCCTTCAGGACGGGTCTTAAAGCGACGGTGGAACCACATATATTGCGTTGGTGCAATGCGCAACTGGCGTTCAATAATCAGATTTACCCGGGTTGCATCGTCGACTTCATCCGCACTTGGCAAGTTCTCTACCGCAGGCTCGATCAACACACAGTAACGTGGATCTTTAATATCGCCAGTCCGGTAAAAATAGAGTGGAATGGCAGCGGCCTTGGTCATTTTCAATAAGCGACGATGTGCAGTGACTGTGGCTGCAGGTACCCCAAAAAAGGGCGCCATTACACCCTGTTTTAAACCAAAATCCTGATCCGGACTGTACCAGATGGCATGGCCATTTTTCAGGTTACGCACCAGACCACGCATATCATCATGGTCAATCTGGTTGGCATAAATGGTGGCACGGCAACGGTAAATCAGCATATCAAGCAGGGGATTATTTTGTGGTCGATACACCACATCTGGCTCAAAATACTGTGCACATAAATAACCGCCGGCATCTAGCAAAGTCGAGTGGGTGCCGAGCAATAAAGCCCCTTTACCTTCTGCCTGAGCCTGCTGGATATGTTCCAGCCCTTCAATCTGTACCCGGCCTTTAAACCATTTTGGACAGTACCAGGCATTCAAGGTCTCAAATACACCGAGCATCTGGTCAATAAAGACCATACGAGCATTGTCCTGAACTTCTTGAGCTGACCATTCAGGGAAACAAACTTCCAGATTGCGAAGCGTGGTTTCACGGCGAGATTTCAAATATTTAAATGCCATCTGGCCAAGTAGACGTGCCAGACGATGCTGAATCGCCCAAGGTAAGATGGCCAGAATCATCAGAAATACAATACCCACCCAGATACCCCAGTATTGCGGTAACAGGAATGACCATTGAAATTCACCGGGTTTGTATTCTGGCGTTCGACTCATAAATTCAATATTTGAAATCAAAGATGTCAGCAGTGTAGCAGAAGAGCTTTTTGAAATAAAAAACTGTAAAATAAAAAAGCACCTGTACGAATACAGATGCTTAGTGACTAGGCGATTTAAAGATTAGCCTTTGGTCATATTTTCCAGTTCGTCCCAACGTTCCATTTTTTCCAGCAAAATCTCATCAATTTCGCCTAAACGTTCAGAGGCCTTGGTCGCTGCTGCTGCATCTGTGACAAACCACGAGCCATCCGCCAGTTTGTCAGAAAGTTCAGCTTGTTCTTTTTCCAGTGCTTCAATTTCAGCCGGTAACATTTCCAGTTCACGCTGATCTTTGTAGCTGAGTTTTTTCTTCGGAGCCGATGCTACAGGTGTAACTGCTGCTTCAGCTTTGGCCTGAGCTTTTTTGACAGCCATTTTCTGGTCAACCACAGTTTGATCTGGACGTTGTTCCAGATAATCCTGATAGCCACCGACATATTCATCAATATTGCCTTTGCCATCAAAGACCCAGGTTGATGTGACGACATTGTCCATAAAAGCACGGTCATGCGAGATCAGTAGCAGGGTGCCTTTGTATTCCGCCAGCATTTCTTCCAGCAGTTCTAGCGTCACCATATCCAGATCGTTGGTCGGTTCGTCCATCACGATCAGGTTGGATGGTTTCAGTAATAGTTTGGCGAGCAGAATACGGTTGCGTTCACCACCTGAAAGGGCTTTAACTGGCGTACGGGCACGTTCTGGGGAGAACAGGAAGTCTTGTAAATAGCTATAGATATGACGACGTTGGCCATTCACATCGACATGATCTGAACCTTCCGAAACGTTATCTTTAACTGATTTTTCCAGATCCAGCACATTACGTAGCTGGTCAAAATAAGCAATTTCCAACTGGGTACCGGTTTTGACTGTACCGCCATGCTCGATTTCTCCCAGAATGGCTTTGATTAGTGTAGTTTTACCGACACCATTATCACCCACCAGACCGATCCGATCGCCACGCATTACCAGCGCCGAGAAATCATTAATGATCGGTGCATTGTCACCAAACTTCACGCTGAGATGTTCAATCTCGAACACCACTTTGCCTGAACGCTGTGCTTCCTGAGTCGACATGTTGACTTTGCCTTGCTGGAAGCGGCGTGCTTTAGACTCTTCACGCAATTCTTTCAGAGCACGGACACGACCTTCGTTACGGGTACGACGTGCTTTAATGCCTTGACGAATCCAGGCTTCTTCTTCAGCGAGTTTTTTCTCGAACAGGGCATTCTGTTTTTCTTCTGCTTCCAGCTGCTGAGCTTTTAGGTCGAGGTAACGTGAATAGTTGCCTTCATAGCTACGCAAAATACCACGGTCCAGCTCGACAATACGGGTCGCAATACTGTCCACAAAGGCACGGTCATGCGAAATAAACAGTAAGGTCAAGTTATTCTGCTCGAGCAAGAATTTTTCCAGCCATTCAATACTTTCGACGTCCAGATGGTTCGTCGGTTCGTCGAGTAACAGCACATCAGGTTGGGTGAGCAGGGCACGTGCCAATAGGACACGGCGTTTACGACCGCCAGATAAATCGGCCAGATCCGCTTCAGGATCCAGTCCCATTTTACTTAGGATTGAATTAACCTTAGTTTCTAAAGCCCAGCCATCCAGCTGATCCATCTGATGCTGCAAATGTCCCATGCGATCACAGGCTTCCATATCGCCCAGCACGCAAGCTTCACTGGCTTCATGATAGGCACGCAACACTTCTGAAGCTTCACCAGCGCCGTCGGCAACAATATCTGCAACCTTGCCAGAATCCATCGGCACGTCTTGGGCCAGCATGGAAATGGTGATGCCATTTTGTAACGAAACCTCACCACTATCCGGAAGTAAACTTCCTTCAATCAGTTTAAGTAAGGTAGACTTACCCTCACCATTACGGCCAATCAAACATACTCGTTCACCGCGTTCCAAATTAAAGTTGGCGCCGTCGAGCAAGGCAGGTCCGCCAAATGCCAGTTGGACATCCCTTAAAGTAATATAGGCCATAATGTTAATGTTTCCTGAAATCCCAAATGAGGACTTAAAATGACTAAACAACAAAATCTAAATGATCAGGCGTCATTTTCCGCACCCATTGAAGATTTGCAAGTGCGAATTGCATTTTTAGATGATTTAGTTGAACAGCTGAATCAGCAAGTCACTCGCCAGAATCTGGAAATTGCCGATTTAAAAAAACAAATGCAGTTGTTATATCAACGTGTTGAGTCTGCAGATTTGTCCGAAGGGATTGATGCTTTTGATCCGGTCACCAACCGTCCACCGCATTATTAATTTACAAATAATTTTTAAAAAGAAAGCAAAAAGAAAGCCCTCCAGTCGCGAGGGTTTTCTTTTAAGCTGGTGAAGCTCGATAAACCTAAACCAAGTCGCTACTTTTATTCCGTCCAAGATGATCTTTAAAATCTAAATATCGTCATGGAAGGTGGAAACTATTTGACCTTTCACACACTTCCTACTCTAATAGTATTTTCTAGCTCAGTTTTTAATCTTGCCTTATGCGCCAAAAAGTTGTCCTTCTTGATCTCGAAAATAACTTTCCTACAGCCAAACTGTTACGTGACATCGTTGAACATTATCCGACCTTGTATCTGTTTAACTGTGCCGGAAAATTCGAGTTTGCTCTAGAAGAACTGACTGAGTTGGCGAGCTGGATCAGCAGTGGACAAATTATCATTCTGGATGTCCCGGAAGCAGAGCATAAGGAATATGAATATGCTGTGATTGTGGGTCAGCTGATGGCTTTGCTGGAAGCAGATACTCAGGTCGAGCTGATCTCAGCTATGGATAGCAGTGAAATGCTAATGCAGATGCTGCAGGCTTCAGATGTTGATTGCAGCCTGATTCAGGTCCTACCAGAGGATGCATCCACAGAGACTCAAGATAAACCTAAAATCCAGTTGCCAAGTATTGAAGCCATTAAAGCAAAACCAGCTTTACAGCTGGTGAAAAAGTACTGTGATGCGCTCGGCAAGATGAGTGGCAAACCGACCACGCTCGACACCTTAAAAAATTCAGTCACTAATATTCTGCAAGTTTTACCAAGCAAAGCCCAGCATGTAGTTGGCATGCTGATTAATCTGAAAATAGTCAAACGCTATGACGAGCAGATCAGTTTCCGTAAAAAAGTGCTGAAACAGTGGGTGCAGCTAGATCTCAATGAACATGTATCCGCTGAAAAACCAGCTTTGGATCAGGTAGTCTCGAAGCTTAATCCTGAAGAGCCTGTTGTTGAGCCTGTTCAATCTCCAATCCAGTCTGCCCAGCAAGGTCTGTTCAAAAACTTTAATAAAATTGATCCGGTACAGCTTGAAGTCGCACGCAAGCTGCGCGAATTACAGGGAAATAAGCCTAAAGATATTTATGAATTACGTGATTTACTCGAGCAGTTATTTCCAAAGTCAGATGTCCGTCTTTTACTTAAAGAGTTGATTGAAAAAGGATATATTTATTGGAATGGTCACGAAGTGTTATATAGTCATGAGATGTTTCTAAATTAGAATAATCTCATGAGGGCATATGAAAAAAATACTGTTATTGGATATTGAAAATCAGCCTAAAACAGAAAATGAGTTACTCAGCCTGCTCAAATCCTATGCCCTTGTTTATCTGGTTTATGCAAAATCCCCTGTAGCCTTGAGTCTGGATGGATTGCAAAATCTGTCTGCTCATGTAGTTCAAAAGCGTCTGGTCTTAATTAAAATGCCAAAAACCGGACCTGATGCTGCTGATTTTGGCTTGGCATTTGTAGCCGGGCAGTTGTCTATACAAATGCAGGCATCTGAAGCTGAATTTGATGTCATGTCGAATGACAAGAAATTTGAATATATTGTCGATTTACTCAAAGTGATGGGGTTTCAGGCACAACAGAAGAAAAAAGAAATTCAGTCCACATGTTCCACTAAATTATCTTTAGAGCACATTCATCCAGAAAAAGCCGAATTCAAACTGCTTTTCGCTGCGGTTAAACTATTAGTAAAAAATCAGCCTAAACAATTTAACTCTCTAAACAATGCCTTAAAGTCTTGGCTAAAAGGAACTTCTGCCACTATCAAGCAGGTCATTGGCCAGTTAAAAAATTATCAGCTGATTCAGATTCAGGATCAAAAAGTAAGTTATGAGCTAAATCGGATGCACGAACTGTTAAAACTGGAAGCGCTCAAACAATCGAAACCCATAGCGATTACTCTACCAAGTATTGCTGATATTCAGTTAAAGCCTCATTTACAGCGGGTCAAAATCTATAGTGATTATCTGGCGAAGAGTGGAAGTAGCCGTCCGGCCAAAACTGCAAGTTTATTAAATTCAGTACGCTCAATCTTAGGCTTAGAACACCAGCAAGCGGCGCAAGATTTCATTCAGGTTTTAAAGAAGCAGGATATTCTCAAACAGGACAATACCAAGTTGATTTATAACAGCCTGCTCATACAGGCTTGGGCTAATCTGGATAAGTCCTGCCTGATTCCAATGGCGATACAACCGCATATCATCAATCAGCCAAACACTGAAATCTTATCTTAAAACAAAGACGTAAAAGTAATAAGTACAGAGAATAAAATAGTATTTCGCAAGCGGTGCTTGCCTTTTATAGCGGGCTTATGCAAATCTAATATAAGAACATAAAGGTTGAACTATGGAAAATACCGGAATCTGGGTGGCAGTTGTCATCATCGTTTTCGTACTGGGGTCTATTTTTGGTCTGCGTGTGAGTCCCAGAGAAAAGGCATTAGGACTCATGCGTGATAAAGCCCGCAAGATGGGCTTACATCCACGTCTGGTGGTTGCGCCGGACTGGACCAATATTCCCAAGGCGACTGAAAGTCGTGCCAGTATGGTGGCCTATTACAGTGTGCTGCTTCCAGATGCCCGTTTACCGCTGATGCGTGCCCGCGTGGTTGATAACAAACTTGAACTGGTGCATGGGGATGACAAATTTAAAGATTTTCCCATTGCATTAAAGGGCATTTATGCTATTGATATGCAGGCAAACTGTGTAGGACTCTATTGGGATGAAGAATCTGATCTTAGAGCCACACAACTTGATGACATCAAGGCACTATTACATTCTTTGGCTGAACTTTAATTTTAGAAATAAACAGGATTAAACGGTTAATATGGCGAACGCTCCTCGGTCCACATCAAAAAGCAGCACGGCGAAGTCTTCCGACGCTGGAAGTAAACGTGCCTTGGTGATTGTGGAGTCGCCTGCAAAAGCGAAAACAATCAACAAGTATCTCGGTTCAAACTACATCGTGAAATCCTCGGTGGGTCATGTGCGTGACTTGCCGACGGGCGGCTCTGCGAAAACTGCAGAGAAAAAACCGGTGACCCGAACCAAGCTGACTGAAGCAGAAAAAGCGGAAAAATCACAGCAGGCGTTGATTAACCGGATGGGTGTCGATCCAGAACATGACTGGAAAGCCAAATATGAAGTCCTTCCGGGCAAGGAAGGCGTAGTCGCTGAACTGAAAAAACTGGCATCGCAAGTCGATGAAGTGTATCTCGCAACGGATTTGGACCGTGAAGGGGAAGCGATTGCCTGGCATTTAAAAGAAGTGATCGGCGGCGATGATTCACGCTATCAACGTGTGGTCTTTAACGAAATTACCAAAAATGCCATTCAGGAAGCGTTTAAACAGCCCTCACGTCTAGATACCAATAAGGTCAATGCCCAGCAGGCACGCCGTTTCCTGGATCGTGTCGTCGGCTTCATGATTTCGCCACTGCTATGGGAAAAAATTGCCCGTGGTCTGTCTGCGGGGCGTGTACAGTCTGTCGCTGTAAAGCTGGTCGTGGAACGCGAACGTGAAATTCGTAAGTTCATTCCTGAAGAATACTGGCAGGTTTTTGCAGATACCAAATCCAAGAAAGATGATATTCGTCTGGAAGCGGTCAAGCAAAATGGCAAGACTTTAAAGCTGCATAATAAAGCTGAAACAGATGCTTTACTGAATCTGATTAAAGACGCTGAATATAAAGTTATTAGCCGTGAAGATAAGCCGACCAAGGTGAATCCAAGCGCGCCGTATATCACGTCTACCTTGCAACAGGCCGCAAGTACCCGTCTAGGTTTCTCGGTGAAAAAAACCATGATGCTGGCGCAGCGCCTGTATGAAGCTGGTTTCATTACCTATATGCGTACTGACTCCACCTTCCTGAGTGATGATGCAGTCAATATGGTGCGTGGTCATATCGAGTCTGAATATGGCGAGAAATATCTGCCAGCCAAGCCGAACCGTTATGGTAATAAAGCTGGTGCGCAGGAAGCCCATGAGGCCATTCGTCCATCCAATGTGGCATTGAAAGGCGATAGTCTGGCTGGAGTGGAACGTGATGCACAGCGTCTGTATGACCTGATCTGGCGTCAATTTGTAGCTTGTCAGATGACACCAGCAGAATATTTATCATCGACTATTTTAGTGGATGCGAATGGTGTTGAACTGAAAGCCAAAGGTCGTACTCTGGTATTTGATGGTTTCACCAAAGTTCGTGGCCAGAACAAATCTGATGATGATGTACTGTTGCCTGCTGTGAAAGTTGGTGAAGTGCTGAAGCTGGAAAAACTAGATCCATCTCAACATTTTACCAAACCACCGGCACGTTTTACTGAAGCATCATTGGTAAAAGAGCTTGAGAAAAAAGGTATTGGTCGTCCTTCGACTTATGCTGCCATTATCTCGACCATTCAGGATCGTGGTTACGTAAAACTGGAGAACCGTCGTCTCTTTGCTGAGAAGATGGGTGAGATCGTCACCGATCGTCTGGATGAAAGCTTCAATAACCTGATGAACTATGACTTTACTGCAGACCTTGAAGGTCAGCTGGATAAAGTGGCAGATGGTGAGCGTAACTGGAAAGATCTGTTAGATAGCTTCTATGGTGACTTCAAAAAACGTCTGACCAATGCTCAGGGTGAAAACGGCATGCGCCGCAATCAGCCTGTAGAAGTTGAAGCTGTACACTGTAAAGAATGTGACCGTCCGATGCAGATCCGTACCGGTACAACAGGCGTATTCCTGGGTTGTTCGGGTTATAACTTGCCACCGAAAGAACGTTGCAAAGGTACATTGAACCTGACTCCGGTTGAATCTCTGGCAGCACTGTCTGATGATGATGCAGCAGAAACCGCTGACCTGATGTCGAAGAAACGTTGTCCAGTCTGTGGCACTGCAATGGACAGCTATGTGATTGATGGCGGCCGTAAACTGCATATCTGTGGTAATAACCCGGACTGTACAGGTTATGAGCTGGAAGAAGGCGAATTCAAGATTAAGGGTTATGATGGCCCAACCATTCCATGTGATAAATGTGATGGTGAAATGCAGCTGAAAACTGGCCGTTTTGGTCCATATTTTGCCTGTACCAGCTGTGAGAATACCCGTAAAGTCTTGAAGAATGGTCAACCTGCGCCTCCGCGCGTTGATCCGATCAAGATGGAACACCTGCGTTCAACCAAGCATGACGATTTTTTTGTTCTGCGTGATGGCGCAGCCGGTCTGTTCCTGGCAGCGAGCAAGTTCCCGAAAGTCCGTGAGACTCGTGCACCGAAGGTGGCAGAGCTGCGTACTGTGGCGGATCAGCTGGATCCAAAATATCAGTTTATTTTGCAGGCGCCAGATGTGGATCCTGAAGGGAATCCAACCTTGGTGAAATTCAGCCGTAAGAACCAGTCTCAATATATTGGTTCGGAAACCCCTGAAGGCAAGCAAACCAAATGGTCGCTGGTCTATCAGGATGGCAAATGGGTTGAGGCCTAAGCTATAAGACATCAAGAAAATGCTGACGAAAGTCGGCATTTTTTTATGATGGACTATTTTTGATCAATATAGTTCTAGGATATTCTAGGCGTTAAATAATAAAAGATTAAAGTAGGAATCATGCATGACTTGGGTAGATAAATTCCTGTTCTTAAGTATTGGATTAGGATCTATCCTCTATTTCATGCTTAAAAAGATTAATGAAATGGGTATTCCTATGGATCGGGGAATGCTGATGATTCTGGTGATTATTATGTCACTGGTTAGTTTGAGCTGTGTTTTATATCTGCGCTCTGAAGATCAAAAAACGAAACAAAAATAACATTTAAATTAACTCTCTATTGGCATGTTCATATGTGGAAAAAAATCCGAATCCTGATTTTATTGATGATTTTGTTTGTGGTGGCAGTAAATGCTTATCGAGATCAGAATCAGGACTGGAACAAACCAATCTTTGTTCTGTTGCATCCGATCAATGCAGATGGATTGGCGACCACACAGCAATATATTCAGCAATTATCTGCTCAGGATCTAAAAGGAACACAAGAATATTTGGAAAAAGCGGCCCAGCAGTACCGTGGACAGCCCACTTATTTTTATTTTAATCTGGGACGTGAACTCAAAGAATTGCCACCTAAAGTGCCGGAGCAGGCCTCCTTACTTGGCACCATTTTATGGAGTCTGAAATTCCGTTTCTATGCCTGGCAACAGCAGCAAGGTTCAGATCCTTCATCGAATGTTACTCTCTTTTTAAATTATTATGATCCTGCACACACCCAGCAGTTAAAACATTCAACGGCTCTGCAAAAAGGCCGGATTGGTTCAGTCAATCTATTTGCTTCAAGCAGACAGTCTGACCAGAATAAGATTGTCCTAGTGCATGAATTACTGCATGCCTTTGGAGCTTCAGATAAATATGATCTCGCCACAGGCCAGCCGATATATCCCGTGGGTTATGCTGATCCGAATCAGCAGCCTTTATTTCCCCAAACCAAAGCTGAGCTGATGGCGGGTCACATTCCGGTATCGCAAAGCACCAGTAAAATGCCGGAATCTTTAAATCAGACCCTGATTAATGAAATCACGGCAATTGAAATTGGCTGGAAAAAATAATTAACAAAGTGCTGAATAAACCGGCATAACTTACTATTTTTATAGATAAACTCAGTGAGTTTCTAACAAATTTCTCCATGATTTAAGAGCATAATCAAAGTTATAGCCAATGACTTGAGAAGAATATGAAGACTGTTGGAAATGATCTGGTTCGGCATCAATTGCATGAAAACCGTAAATGGTATTTAGGCCTGGGTGCCTTATTAGTGTTATTTGGAATCGTACTGTTAGCATCACTGCCTTTTGCCACCTTATCCGTAGTATTCCTGTTTGGTGTCCTGATGATGATAGGTGGAGTAGTTCATCTGATCGCCGGGATTAAAATCTTCGATGGGGCATTTCGCTGGCTCTGGCTGCTATTCGGTATCATCTATTTTATTACGGGCTATTATGCCTTTAGCACGCCAGCGAAAACTGCGATTGTACTGACCAATCTGCTTGCGATTGCTTTGCTTGTGGCGGGAATAATTCGCGTCTTGAATGCTTTTATCTTTAAAGCATTCCGCGGCTGGGGCTGGACTTTATTTTCCGGGATTTTGACTTTAGCTACAGGTATCCTGATTCTATTGTCACCGAATGCACCGTTCTGGGTTCTAGGTGCTTTTCTGGCAATCGATATTTTGTTCCAAGGGATTAACTATCTGACTTTGGCTTCCTATATCAAGCATCGTGTACCAAAAAGCTCCGCAGATCTTTAAGTAAGACCAGTATAAAAAGAGTGCAATGAGCGCTCTTTTTTATTGGCATGTTCAGCTTTGGCTGTAAGATGGGTATGCATTTCAAATTAGTATATAACCTATCACGCGGCCGATCATATTCATGAAAACCTTTGTTCTAGCTCCAGATTCTTTTAAGGAAAGTATGACTGCCGAGCAGGCTTGTCAGGCGATGCAGCGTGGTATTTTGCAGGTCTTTCCGGATGCAAATTGTATCACTGTACCAATGGCAGATGGTGGTGAGGGAACTGTAGATGCATTAATTTCAAGCCTAAAGGGTGAACGAGTAAAGTGCCAAGTCACCGGGCCATTAGCCAGTCAGTCGATCGAAACTTACTTTGGCTTGGTTGATGCTGGTCAGACCGTAGTGATTGAAATGGCCAAGGCAAACGGGATTCATCTGCTCGAAGTTGCTCGGCGTAATCCTATGCTGACTTCAACCTATGGGACGGGTGAAATGATCAAGCAAGCACTGGATCTTGGTGTAAAGAAAATCATTATTGGACTTGGTGGCAGTATCACTAATGATGGTGGTTCCGGGATGGCGCAAGCATTGGGTGTGCAGTTTTTTAATGCTACAGGTGAAGTCATGCAGGTCTGTGGCGGTAATCTCAACCAGATTGATCGAATTGATTTTTCTCGCTTAGACTCCCGGTTAAAAAATACAGAAATCCTAATCGCTTCAGATGTGAATAATCCACTCTGTGGACCGAATGGTACTTCAGTGATCTTTGGGCCGCAGAAAGGTGCAACATCGGAAATGGTGCAACAACTGGATCGAAATCTAAGACATTTTGCTGATCTGGTTGAAACAAGCTTAGATATTTCTTTTAAAAACTTTCCCGGCGCAGGGGCAGCCGGTGGGTTAGGTTTTGGGTTGATGGCGTTTGCAGGAGCAAAGCTGCAATCCGGTGTAGCGTTAATTATGGAACAAAATAGGCTAGCGGAAAAAATTGCAGATGCAGATTATGTCTTCACTGGCGAGGGCAAGATTGATCATCAGACCGCTTTAGGAAAAACCCCGTTTGGCGTAGCGCAGGTCGCCCAGCAATTGAATAAACCGGTAATTGCTTTTGCAGGTTTGGTCGGTGAGGGGATTGAGTCGCTGTATCAGGCTGGATTTAGTCAGATTGTGGGGATTAATCCACCAGATTGTTTATTGAAAGATGCCTTAAAGAATGCAGAAATCAATCTGAAAAAAGCGGTTGTTCAAGCTGTTCAAAATATTCAGGAACAGGGTGTTTGAGTAAGATGGTCATTGCCGCAAAAGCTTTATAAAAAGATAAATATATACGCGTAAGCAGATTTTACTTTTCAGGGATGAGCATCCTCAAAATATATTTTGAGTTCGCAAGGTAACAAAAATCCTTGGCTAGGTTGAGAGTATATCCCTATACCCCCAATCCAGTAGACGGCATCCATGCCGTCAACCCTATAGCTAATTAAGAATAAAAGTTCGGTCTGTTTCAGAGCAGCTCAAAGCTATAATAAGAGTGATCTGTTAAACTACACCTATCCACAAATTGATGAGTGACCATGAGTTTAGCCTCCCTGATTGATGAACTGAATCCGCAACAAAAGCAAGCTGCGACGACAGAAGCAAAGCACAGTTTGGTTTTGGCTGGGGCAGGCTGTGGCAAGACCAAAACTATCGTGGCACGTGCAGCTTATCTGATTGATCAAGGCGTACCAGCGAATCAGATTCAGATTCTGACCTTTACTCGTCGTGCGGCGAGTGAAATCGTGGCACGGGTGGAACTGGCACTCGGTGAACAGGCCAAAGGCTTACGTGCATCTACGTTTCATACCTTCTGTATGTATCTGCTGCGCCGGATTCCAAAGGCTTTTGGTCTGGAACAGTTTTCAATTATTGACCGTGATGATCAGCTGATGATGTTCCGCCTGATTCGCGGGCGTGATGACAAGAAAAATCCGAATTATCTGCCGAAGCCACAGGAACTCTGTGACCTATATTCCTTTGCGCGGAATACCCGGCAAAAACTGAGTCTGGCTTTGGAGAAACAGATGCCGGAATATCTGGCACTGAAAGACCAGATTGCCGACATCATGAAAGAATATGAAGCGCGTAAGCGTGCGCGTAGTTTTCTGGATTATGACGATATCCTCGCTGTGGTAGCGACTGCTTTGGCACAGTCCGAAGGTCTGGTGGACTATGTGGCTTCGATCTGTCGGCATATGCTGGTGGATGAAATGCAGGATACTAACCCACTGCAATGGGCATTACTCGAACCTCTCAAAGAACATATTAGCCTGTTCTGTGTTGGAGATGATGCGCAGTCAATTTATGGTTTCCGTGGTGCCGATTTTGAAAATATTCATCATTTCAAAGAGCGTGTCCCTGATGCCCAGATTTTTAAATTAGAAAAGAATTATCGTTCAACCCAGGAAATTCTGGACTTGTCCAACTGGCTGCTGGATCAATCCGAAATCAAATATGATAAGCGTCTGGATGCGCATCGCGGTGAAGGCATCAAGCCAAAGATGCATATTTTCCCGAATGAGTTTGATGAAGCGAAATGGATCGCGATTGATATTAAAGAGCGCCATTATCTGCAAGGCAGCAAATGGTCCGATCATATGGTGCTGGTACGTTCCAGTTATGCAGCGCGACATATTGAAGCAGCCTGTATCGCGGCCAATGTTCCGTATCGATTCATCGGCGGGATGAAACTGTTAGAAACTGCACATGTAAAAGATCTGCTCAGCCTGTTGCGTGTGGTGGCCAATCCGCTGGACGATATTGCCTGGATGCGTTTTTTAACGTTGTGGAATGGCGTCGGTGATGTGGGTGCCAGCAAACTGTCTCAACAACTTTTAGCTGAGCCAGAGATGGAAAAGATTGCCGACAAGCTAGAAAAATTCGGCAAGATTCCGCTAGAAACTATTCTGATCATGAAACAAATGGCGGTACTCAAAACCGAAGTACAGGCTTGTGTTGGTTTGGCGGTACAGGCGATTGAAGCACAACTGGCCGAGAACTATAAGAAAGACTGGAGCCGCCGTCAGGGGGATTTCGAATTGGTAAAACAGCTGGCTTCCAAGCATGCACAAGTGAGTGAATTTCTGGAAGAGTATGTGCTCGATCCGGTCTCTATTTCCGAAATTGAACGCCAGTCGGATACAGATGTGGTGACCCTCATTACCATTCACTCGGCCAAGGGTACGGAACAGAAAGTCTGTTATGTGGCCAATGTCACGCCGGGACAATATCCGCATGCACGGGCGCAAGGGGATTTCGATGATGTCGAGGAAGAGCGTCGTGTGCTATATGTAGCTTTGACCCGTGCACAGAATGAACTGATTCTGACCAAGCAAAACCTGAATCACTGGGCACGTGAAACGGTGGATGAGCAGGGGCGTAAAATTGAAAGCTATTTTCTCAATGATTTGACCCGCAATTTATGTGTCACAGAAACCCATTACAAAACCCGTCAACAGACTGTGAAAAGTGCTTTAATTGAGCGCCAGTCGATTAATTTAGATTTTGGGATTGATCTCGATTAAACTATCCCTTCTGGGTTTGACGCAAAAAGTAGGGTAGGCACGTGCTTTTTGATTATTTTTGCCTATCTTCTTAAGGTTATCCGATGAAAATTTTAGTTCGTAACTTGGCACGTACAGTAACAGAAGCTGAATTGCTGACCCTGTTCCAACAGTACGGTACTGTTGAATCTTGTGCGCTAGTCATGGATGCAGAAACAGGCAAGTCTAAAGGTTTTGCTTTCGTAGAAATGCCACATGGCCGTGAAGCTGTTAAAGCAATTAAAGGTTTAAATACACTGCGCCTGCATGGTCAGGGGGTTCGTGTGAAGCAAGCTGAAGAAAAGCCACAGGCTTAAATAACAGCTGATAAAAAAGAGCATGTATGATGCTCTTTTTTTTGCCTTTAAAAAGGCCTAGATTTTTACTGAAGGGTTAATATCAGCAGTCTGAAGTATCAAGATCATGCAGAATAGAGCGGCAGCGTAGACAATCTTGCATTGCGTAATACGAGCGGACGTTTTACTTTATAAGAGCCAAAATTTGTTTTAATGCTTAGGAAATCTCGATGACACGAGTTGCTCGCTATCATGCGGACCGTACCAATCAAAAACTTTATTTCGCCCGTCTGGCCTGTCAGCAGGCTGAACAGACTGATCATGTGCAGCAGGCACAAGCTTATCGTGAAGCTGCTGTATTCCATCTGCATGGGGCACTGCTGGCCTTTTTACAGGAACTGGTACGTTATTACCGTCTGAATGACCTGAACCCGACGCTGAAATCGATTGAAGAGCTCATGGCGGCTAAGGGTCAGGTGTCACCTGAAGTGACCGTATTACAGCATTTATCCAAAGATGGTTTTTTGGCTGAACTGAAACGTGCTTACCGTCTCTGCCAATATGCGCCAGAGCCAAGTTCGCCACAACCCGAAGACGAAACTTCTTCAAATCTCATCATTAAAGTCACACAGACACCACAAGCCTGGTTACCTGATACTGCTATATTACGAGAATGGCATCGTGACCTGACGCAGCTTATTGATGGTTTTCGTAATGAGATGGTTGAATTTTAATCTGATCAGCTGTACTTGAAATTGCGATTATTAACCCTATATCAATTACTCTAATGATGCAAAGTGCAATCGCTCTTTGCCACCATGTTGAACATGGAGGATATATGTCTATAGAACAGTTGAAAGATTTATTTGGTAATCAAGACGCGATTTTGGAACTCGTTCAACTTGAAGGTGGCGCGTTGGCATTACGAAATGCGGGCTCAAAAAAACAGCCATTAGTCATGATTCAGTTTAATGACGAGGTGAAAGCCCTGTTGGGTGATCAAACGCCTGTGATTGCACAACACATGATTCAGGCCGCTTTATATGGTTTGCTGGAACAGCAGGTCAATGAATGGCAAGCTGAAGTTGTGGATGTAGAGCCCAAATATATGAGCTAAATTGCCTACCCTGGCGAGCAGGAAAGCACACTTGAAGTGTGCTTTTTTGTGTTTATAAAATGAAAAAAATAGAGAATAAGAGAAAAAAATTAAGTCTATTAAACAGAAAAGTAATCTGAAATTTTATGGTTTGCCGATGTGATAAATTCCAGTCCAATCAATAAAAAAAGAAGTTGTCAATTTTGACAACTTCTTTAATGAATCAGCCTGAATAATGCGTAGGTGGATGGTTATGTGCAATCTCGATCTGGTTCAAAATATGATTGCTCATATTTCTCGCCATTTCCTCTTTGGCATAGTACACCTCGCCAATATTGTCACGGCGAATCACTTCGGCTTCTTCCTTGCTTTCCGCACATAGCAGAATCTGAATAGCAGGGTTTAGGGTCTTGGCAATATCCACGATTTTATGGATATCAATAATATCCATCGGTGAGATCACCAATAGACGTGCATGCTGAATGTGAGCCTGAATCAACACACCGGGTTCAGTTGCGACACCAGAAACTGCCGCAATGCCTTTTTTACGCAAGTTCTCTACGATCTCACGGTTTTCTTCGGCAATGACTACCTTAATATCTTGCTCCATTAGAGATAAGGTAATTCGACGACCGACTTCACCATGCCCCACAATCACCACCTGATCACGCAGATAGTCCTGCGAGACCTCATCCGGTAGCATGGCAAGTGGATCACCACTACGCTCCAATAAGCGCGCTAGAGACGAACGTTCGCGGATCCATTTTTGTACCGGTTCTACTGCTGAGAAAATAAACGAGTTCAGGGTAATCGAAATCAGGGCACCCGCTAGAATCAGGTTTTGTCCATCGAGTGACAATAGATTTAGCGATACACCAAGTGCGGCCAGAATAAAAGAGAATTCACCGATTTGTGCCAGAGATGCACCGACGGTGAGTGCCGTATTGATTGGGTAGCGGAAGAACAGCACCAGTGCCATCGCTGCGATGGTTTTACCAATCATGATAATACCGAGCACCGCCAACACATGAAGTGGCTGATCCATCAGGATACGCGGATCAAACAGCATACCGACGGACACAAAGAACAGAATCGAGAAGATTTCACGCAGCGGTAAGGTTTCTTCTTCGGCACGGTGGCTGAAGTCAGACTCTTTCACTACCATCCCGGCAAAGAACGCACCGAGTGCCATGGATACGCCAAAGACCTTATAAGCCCCAAAGGCAATCGATACGGCTGCAGCTACGACGGTTAAGGTAAATAGCTCACGTGAGCCTAAACGTGCCACCACCTGCATGATCATTGGCACTAAACGTTTACCAATAATCAGCATGAAAGCAATAAAGCCGGCTACTTTGAGCAAGGTAATGCCTAAGGTGATCCAGACATTCTGATCGCTACTACTGCCTTCCAGAGCCTGACCACCGAGCAGTACTGCAGTTGCGGGTAATAATACCAGTGCCAGAACCATAACCAGATCTTCAACCAGAAGCCAGCCGACTGCAATTTTCCCGTTAATGGATTCGAGCAGGCCACGATCACCCAGGGCTTTGAGAAGTACAACAGTACTGGCACAAGACAGGCTTAAACCAAAGATCAAGGCAGAGCCAAAATTCCAGCCCCAGAGCATGGAGACCCCGACCCCGAGCAGTGTCGCGACTGCAATCTGCAAGACTGCACCCGGCAAGGCAATACGCCTGACCTGCATCAGGTCATTCAGAGAAAAGTGCATCCCGACACCAAACATCAGGAACATGACGCCAAGTTCGGCCAGCTGGTTCGCCAGATGCACATCTCCAACCACGCCTGGGGTGTTCGGGCTAATCAGAATCCCGGCAACCAGATAACCAATCAGTGGGGGAAGGCGTAGACGTGCAGCGATATAGCCAAAAACCAGGGCCAAGCCAAAACCGACAGCTAACAGGATAATGAGCTCTACGTCATGTGGCACTAAACACTCCTTTAAAATAAATTTTATGAAATTTCAGTTTTTTATGGGAAATAAGCACAGAAAATGCCAGAAGAAACAGAAAGTTTATCAAGTCGCATAAAAAAAATGCAAAAAAAAACGACCGAGAAGGTCGCTTTTTTCAAAAAACTAAAATTATTTGATTTTAGCTTCTTTGAAGATTACGTGTTGACGGATTTTTGGATCAAATTTTTTGATTTCCATTTTTTCCGGCATAGTACGTTTGTTCTTAGTAGTGGTATAGAAATAACCTGTACCAGCTGAAGAAACTAAGCGAATCTTATCACGCATTGTCCTGACTCCTTACTTAGATCTTTTGACCTTGAGCACGAAGGTCAGCAACAACCTTTTCAATGCCCAATTTGTCGATAATACGCATACCTTTAGTGGTTAAACGAAGACGTACAAAACGTTTTTCGCTTTCTAACCAGAAACGGTGGTGGTGCAGGTTCGGCTCGAACCGGCGCTTAGTTTTGTTGTTGGCGTGTGAGACGTTGTTACCAACGACTGGACGCTTGCCGGTAACTTGGCAAACCTTAGACATGGTGTAACTCCATTGATTTAGCCAACAGCAAATCTGTATGGCCAGTCAAAAATAAACGGATTGAATTCATTCAAGGGGCGTTTTATATCAAAAATGCGCTTAAAAGACAAGCGATTTTGTCTAAAACGAAGCATGAGCCCGTGTGATAGCTCATGCCTTGATCATTTATCGAAGAAGTGTCTTCGAAATCAGCTTATGGATCGGCTTATTAAACGGAGGCAGAATGTATTTCAAGCTATACAGCTTAGGATTCGACATTACAGACCGTTCATGCGACAAACTGAAGAAGCCTTCTGGCCCATGATATTTACCCATACCGGAAGCACCGACACCACCAAATGGCAGGTCATCCTGTGCGACATGGGTTAATACAGTGTTTTGCCCGAAATGCCCTGAATGGGTACGCTGTGCGACATAGTCAGCACGCGCCTGATCAAAGTCGAAATAGTATAATGCAAGTGGACGCGGACGGCTATTAATAAAGTCGATAACGTCGTCAATTTGATCATATTCCATGATCGGCAGGAGCGGCCCAAAGATTTCATGCTGCATGATCTGCATGCTTGGCATAACATTGGTCACGATGGTCGGTGCAATTTTACGCAGGTCTGCTGGCGATTCATTACGTGGATTGATTTCAATAATCTGCGCGCCTTGCTCACGGGCATCATCCAGATAACCTTGCAAACGATTGTACTGCTTGTCATTGATAATCGAGGTGTAATCCTGATTATGGCTGATGTCCGGATACATGCTTTCGACACAGGCTTTAAAATGATCGATAAACTCGGCAGTTTTGCCACGCGGCAGGAACATATAATCCGGTGCCACGCAGGTTTGACCCGCATTCCAGAGCTTGCCCACGGCAATACGCTGAGCCACATCACGCAGGTCAATCGATGGATGCACCAGTACAGGGGATTTGCCACCCAGTTCTAGAATTACTGGTACCAAATTTTCCGCAGCTGCCGCCATCACGGTTTTACCGACAGCCGTTGAGCCGGTAAAAATCATCTTGTCAAAAGCCAGTCGGCAGAAGGCATCGGACACCGTACCGCCACCATTCACCACGGCAACCAGTTCTTTAGGAAAGGCTTCAGCTAAGGCTTTTTCCAGTACCTTGCCAAAAGCAGCCGATGAACTGGAAATCTTGATCATGGCATGGTTACCCGCAGCCAACGCACAGATCAGAGGACCAATAGATAATAATAAAGGGTAGTTCCACGGTGCGATGATGCCGATCACGCCCAGAGGTTGATACTGTACCCAGGCTTTTGCCGGCTGGTGAATAATACCGACATGACGCTTGGATGGTTTCATCCAGCTGGTCAGGTTTTTGCTGTAATATTTAATATGTTCAAGACAAGTCAGTAACTCGCCAATTTTGGTTTCCCCGATAGAGCGGTTACCATAGTCTTGATTAATTGCATCGGCAAATTGATCTTGATACTTAACTAAGATACGCTTAAGCCGAGCTAAACGATCTATACGTTCCTTTGCAGTCGGCAGTGGGTAGCGTAAGTAGGCGTATTTTTGTTGAGCCAGAATTTCATTGAGGTGCTGGCTATCAAGAAAATGTGGTGTCATTGAAGTTGTTTTTGTGTGACTGTTCATGCCGCACTACCATTATTCAAAATCGATTAATTAATTTTTAGAGCAAATACTCTAATTAGTCAAGTTACTTTGTGTGTTAGTCTACTAATGCATGAACTGAATGGTTATTTTAGGATGTCCCAAACCAAAACGTTAAAAACCAAAGAGCGTATCTTACAGCTCAGCTTGCAGTTGTTTAATGAACGTGGCGAACGATCTGTAACCACCAACCATATTGCTGCTGAACTCGGCATGAGTCCGGGTAATCTGTATTACCATTTCCGTAATAAAAATGAAATTATCAAGGAACTGATGGAGCAGTATCAGCATCAGACGCTGGAAATGCTGGCACTTCCGGAAGACCGTGCTCTGGATGCCAATGACAAGATTCATTATTTTCAGGTACTGAGCAGTCAGCTTTGGGCTTATCGTTTTCTGCACCGTGATGTATACCATCTGGTCGAAAATAACGAAGATTTCCGCAAGCTTTATCCGCGTTTTGCCGGACAGGTGATGCAGCAGGGACAAAAAATTTATAAAGCCTTCGTAAATGCCGGCCTGATGGAAATGACCGATTCAGAAATTGAAGCGCTGATCATTAACCTCTGGATCGTGCTGACCAACTGGACCAACTTCCTGTATATGTCGGGTCATATTACCGATTCCAACACTCTGGAAGAAAAATGGGTCTGGCAGGCACTGCGTCAGATGGTGTTCCTGGAAGGTGCTTATCTGCGTGGTGAAAGCCGTCAGACGTATGAAAGCTTACTTAACTCGTTCGGTTCTTCAGAGCTATTTGCCAGTCTGTCGTCGCCTAAACCGCCTGAATCTGAACAAACTATTCAGAATATCTAAGAAACGCGTTAGAATACTCGGCTTATTTTTTTAATTTAACTAATTAGTGACCTTAACCAACATGAATATGACGACTGCTAATACCGCACGTTTATTGATTACTTGTGAAGACAAGCCAGGCATCGTGCAGGCTGTTTCAAGCTTCTTGTATCATCAGGGTGCCAACATTACGGCGCTTGATCAATACGCGACAGCAGCGCAGGGCGGACGTTACTTCATGCGTGTTGAGTTTGAACTGGACAATCTGCAAAGCCGTAAAGAAAGCCTGTTGCAGACTTTTGCTGGCAATGTTGCAGAGCGCTATGGCATGCACTGGCGTCTGGCACTGGTCAGTGATGTGAAAAAGGTCGGTATTCTGGTTTCTAAAGTCGACCATGCGTTGCTTGAGCTGCTATGGCGTCATGCACGCGGCGGTCTGCCATGTGAAATTACTAAAGTGGTATCTAACCATGAGACTCTACGTGAATCAGTAGAAAACTTTGGTATTCCGTTTGAAGTGGTTCCGGTGACCAAAGAGAACAAACGTGAGGCTTATGCACAGATTGATGAACTGATGCAGGGTAACGATCTGCTGGTATTAGCCCGTTATATGCAGATTCTCGATGAAGAATTCGTAAGTAAATGGGAAATGAAAGTGATCAATATTCATCATTCATTCCTGCCAGCATTCGTGGGCGCCAATCCATACAAACAAGCTTACGACAAAGGTGTAAAACTGATCGGTGCAACTGCACACTATGTGACAGCTGATCTAGATCAGGGTCCAATCATCGAGCAGGATGTGGAGCGTGTGAATCATGACTTTACTGTTGAACAGCTGCGTGAATTGGGTCAGGATGTTGAACGTAATGTGCTGGCACGTGCAGTGAGATGGCATCTGGAAGACCGTGTGATTGTCGACGGCAATAAAACTGTCGTGTTCCAATAAGCGCTTGCATCTCGGTTTAAAAAAGGCATACTTTAAGTATGCCTTTTTTGTTTGAAACAAAAATAATGGAGAAAAGTGGGATTAGTAGTTGCAAATGAAAACACTTCTCATTTATTATTGGCGTACTTTAATTGTGCTAACCGATGAGCTTGATAGTTTGTTTCGCATCATCTCTTCGAGGTAAATAGATTTAATGAGTCAAGTTGCTGCTCCCATGACACCACCACCGTCAAATCAGATGAAAAAGAAAGTCGTTTCTATTCTGGCGGCGGTTCTGGTTGGACACGTGGGTCTCTTATGGGCAGTCAGCCAGATGGAAGCACCTGAACTGAAACAGGTCGATAAAGAACCTTTAAAGGTTCGTTTCGTCAAACTTCAGGAAGCCCCAAAACCTTTACCACCGAAGCCAAAGCCGCCAGAGCCTAAACAAGAGCCACCAAAGCCGAAAGAAGTTAAAATTGTAGAAAAACCGCTGCCACCGCCACCCAAAAAAGTAGAAAAAATTGAGCAGGTGAAAAAAGCAGAAACGCCTAAACCTGTTACTGCACCGCCAGTTGAGGCCAAACCGGCACCAAGTCCAGTGGTTCCTGCGGTTGTGACTGAAACTAAAAAAGTGGCACCTGCGCCTGTGCCGGTTGCGCCACCCGCACCTGTCGCACCGCCGACTCCACCTGCACCGCCAGCACCGAAAAGTGTTGCAATTGGCGGCGGCGTATCTTGGCAGCGTGCACCAAAAGTGTCGCTCTCGGCAGGAGAGTTAAAATCAGCCTGTTCATTGGTGGTGGATGTATCTGCAAATGAGCAGGGGAAAGTGGTCTCTGCGACCGCACGAAATTCGAGTTGTAGTCCGGCCGTTACGCGCAAAGTTGAATCAGCGGTACGTCGTGCACAACTGACCAAATATGTTGAAAATGGTGTGGCTTATCCAACCCGTGTGGAACAGCCTTTCGATTTTCAGATTACCAAATAACGGCTAACCCATTAGGAGTTCGAATATGAACTTTTCAGTTTATTGGCAACACGCTGATGCAGTCAGTAAAACACTGTATTTCGTGTTATTGGCAATGTCGATTGCGACATGGACCATTTTTGTGCTGCGTTTGATGGGCACTCGCCAACTTAAACAGATTGCCTATGCTCAATTATCTAAAGCATTAGGACAATTGAAAAATAAAATGGCTCCTTTGGCATTTGAACAGCGTAAGGCAGTAGCTGAACAGGCTTTGTTACGTCAGATCGCATTAGAAAAAGGCAATGCAGAAAAAGGTGTATCCGTCCTAGGTACCATCGCTTCAATTTCACCCTTTGTCGGTCTGTTCGGTACAGTATGGGGGATCTTCCACGCACTGGTTGCCGTGGGTAAGAGTGGTCAGGCAGGTCTGGCACAAGTAGCAACTCCAGTGGGTGAAGCGCTGATCATGACCGGTCTGGGTCTGGCTGTGGCGATTCCTGCGGTACTTGCATATAACATCTGTGTACGTGTTAACCGTACTTTAAGCAATGAACTGCAAGACCATGCGCATAGCTTATTGATTGACACCATGTTGCAACAGGATTCTTCTGCAAAGAAGGCTGATGCAAAAGTAGCACAAGACAGTTTAGTTGGAGGTCAAGCTTAATGGCTTTTCAATTGGGTGAAGACAACGATACAGGCATGAATGAGATGAATCTCATTCCCCTGATCGACATTATGTTGGTATTGATGATCATCTTTCTGGTGACAGCGACCGTTGCGAACCCATCAATTCCATTAACCTTGCCGCAAACCACTGCAGAAATTATTGACCTGCCACCGGAAAATGTCACCATCAGCATCAATGCCAAAGGTGATGTAGCATGGAACGGCGATGTGCTGACCTTGGAACAACTTGAAACCCGTTTCAATGAGGCGAGCCAGGCACAGCGTCAACCGACCATCGTATTGAAAGCAGATAAAGAATCACGTTATGACACCGTTGCTCAAGTGATGTCACGCGCGAGTGGAGCCGGACTCAGCGATATTGCCTTTGCAACTGATAACTAATTTTTTACTCTCAATGAAAAAAGCGACTGATCTCAGTCGCTTTTTTATTACCTTAATTTAAGAGGGCATTTGATCAAGCCGCATCCAGATTAATGAGTTTTGAGCAGCGTCATAAACTTATGTTGTAATTTGTTCAGCTTGGGCGGAATCGCGAAATTACAGTAGCCCTGATTCGGATTCTTGGCAAAGAAATTCTGGTGATATTCTTCAGCAGGGTAGAAAGTCGGTGCAGGGCTAAGTTCAGTCACAATATTCAATCCTTCAGCTTTCAATGAGTCTATTGTGAGCTGTGCAGTTTCTTTCTGCTCATCATTAAAATAATAAATCACAGAACGATACTGCGTGCCGACATCATTGCCCTGACGGTTTAATGTCGTTGGATCATGGGTTGCGAAAAAGACTTCGAGCAACTGACTATACGTAATCTGATTTTCATCGAAATCGATCAGGATCACTTCGGCATGATTGGTATCACCGCCGCAGACTTGCTCATAGGTCGGATTAGGATTTTGTCCACCCGCATAGCCGCTGACGACCTTCTGTACGCCCTGAAGCTGTAAAAATACTGCTTCGGTACACCAAAAGCATCCACCACCAAATAGTGCTTGTTGCATGGTTAAGTCCTCATCATTGTAGAGTGCTGATTATTGAATGTTCATATGAGTATGAAAGATATAAAGCCTGCACGACACAGGTTTTTTGTAGTCAAAACTTAGCGAGGCTGTACTGCACTTTCTAACTGAATGAGTAAATTGCCATGACGGTCCATTAATTTCAGGGTTTTACCATAGACCTGATAATGAGTCACTTTGCTCAGTGCCTCTTTAAATTTCTGATCCAGACCTGCATTATCCAGACAAGCCATTTCGGTACTCGCCATCTGGCTTAAGTTAAGGGTGTCTTTGCCGGCAGTGTAGCTGCCCATTATACGGTTACAGCCATCTGCGCCAGACACGCGTTGAGTCGCTGCATCGAATTGCAGACTTGGAATATTGCGTGTTGTCGGTGTTGTAGTAATTTCGGTATTACCAATCTGGTTCACAATCCAGGTGCGATTTTGCAGGAGCTGTAAATTATTTTCAGTTTTGACTGATGAAGTACTCGGTACGGTTTCACAACCTGATATAGCAAAGACTGAACCTAAAATCATGATTGCTGTTAATTTTTTTAGCATGAGAGAGACTCTAATTCTGAGTTAGCTATTTGTATATAAACAAAAAAATGCAATATATGCCAGTTGATTTTGTATCTTTCTTTAAGTTGGATAACTTAGAAGATTATCTGGAACTCGGCTCAGGTAGGCCCTGACGCAGGCGTTGTGAATACTCCTGACTGGAAATCTGACCGGTATCTCTAACTCGTGGATTAACGTGTGCACGCTGATACCAGGTTTGTATATCCCAGCGTTGATCTAGCGCTTTTAAATCATATAAATAATCAGGTAAATACCCAGAAGCCAGCAAGCGGTAATCTGAAGGAAGCTGTTGTTGAGATACTGCCTGAGCCATATCAAAGACCAGCGTCGTGCAGTTACTGCTCAAGGTGTTATACCATTTAGGTTCTTTGGCCAGTTCATCAGCCTTACGCAGATATTCTTTAAATAGGGCCTGAGCTTCTGCTTGCGGCATTTTTACCGGAAAAAAGTAGACCTGCTCGCCACGAATATTGCTACGCGTATATACAATATCTTTCTCATCTGAGGCGACCAAACTCAGTTCATATTTTCGGAAGAAGCCACCAATAGCAGAAAATTTCTCATCCTTTTCTTTGCGAATTTCGATCGAGAAGGCGAGCGGTTTCTGATTGGCAAAATCAAAACTGACCAGCGTATGGGCAATTTTAGGTCCCATCCAGTAAGAGGTAATAATGTTTACCCCGGTAATGTCGTTTAGATCAAAACTCCGGCTTTCCCAGCGTTCGGTATATTGACCCTCTGCTTGCCAGTCAAAATTACGGATATTGTGCAAGGTGACTTGATTGCCTTGCTGCTCATAGGAGAGCAGTCGGGAAACTTCAGGATTCCAGTCACGATCCTGACGAGGTTCTATGCTTAAATAAGCCAGTAAGCTGACCAGAAAGGCTAGCAGATAAAGCACTGTATCCACCTGGCGGGAAATCAGATGCTTGGTGAAATAAATGCCCAAGACCACACAGGCAAATAGAAGCCAGAGACCGATCAGAATGATGCTGCCAATTTTACCTAAGGGTTGTTGCACCCAGAGCATCAGGCTCAGCCAAAGACTTGAACACAGGACAAATACACTAAACAGACTCCCTAATAACCACAGGCTCCAATGCTTTTCTGAATGGTCTTGTCCTTGCATGTTCAATCTTTTATAGAAAATAGGCTTTATTTTCTGTATGTTGCGAACTCAAATGCAATACCGGTTTTGTCATCGATATGTTGTTCTGATGCAACTTTTTTGAACTCGGCTGGAATTTCCGGATAGTAGGCGTGACCTTGCACATCCAGTTCAACATGGGTCAGTTCCAGACGATCAGCGATCTCCAGAGTCTGTTTAAAGATTTCACCGCCGCCAATGATAAAAATAGCATTCGGTTTCTCTGAAGCCTGCACATCGGCCACGGCTTGAGTCAAGGCATCTTCAATCGTATACGCAACTTTAACACCTTCAAAAGACCAGTCAGGATCGCGGGTAATGACCCAGTTCACACGTTTAGGCAACGCACGGCCCATCGACTCAAGCGTTTTACGACCCATGACAATCACGCCACCCTGGGTAATTTCCTTAAAGTGCTTGAGATCTGCTGAGATATGCCAAGGCAGATCATTGTCTTTACCAATACAGCGCTGCTGATCCATTGCCACGACATGAACGACTTCTAAATCCTGAAATGCCATACCCATACTCAAAAACAGATAAAAATTATTGCTATTAAAATGCAAAATCCCACTTTAAGCAAAGTGGGATTTGAATATTTTCCGGGGCTTAACCAGAATTAAACTGCAACTGGTGCTTTAATTCCTGGATGTGATTCATAACCGACAATTTCAATATCTTCGAATTTGAAATCAAACAGGTCTTTAACTTCAGGATTCAGTTTTAACTGGCATAGGCCTAAAGGCTCACGACTGAGTTGAAGTTTGGCCTGTTCAAAATGATTGGCATATAAATGCGTATCACCGCCCGTCCAGACAAAATCGCCTACATCCAGATCACACACCTGTGCAATCATATGAGTCAATAGGGCATAGCTGGCTATATTAAATGGAACGCCAAGGAAAACGTCAGCACTGCGTTGATAAAGCTGGCAAGACAATTTGCCATTATGTACAAAGAACTGGAACAGGGTATGGCAAGGCGGTAAAGCCACCTGACTCGCTTCATTCGGATTCCAGCCAGACACAATCAGACGGCGTGAATTTGGATTGGTCTTGATCTCATTGATCAGCCATTTGATCTGGTCAAAACCATCCTGATTGTAGCTGCCATCTGCATTTTGAGTGGCACCAAAATTACGCCATTGATGGCCATAGACTGGACCAAGTTCACCTTCTGGACGACCAAAGCGTGCGGTCTGTTCCGCAGTGGCCCATTCATCCCAGATGGTCACTTTATTATCCTGAAGATACTTTACATGGGTATCACCTTTCAGGAACCACAGCAGTTCAATCACGATCGAACGGAAATGAACTTTTTTAGTGGTAAGTAAAGGGAAGCCCTTGGAAAGATCAAAGCGCATCTGATGACCAAATACCGAGCGTGTACCTGTGCCGGTACGGTCGCCTTTATCGCCGCCGTTGTCGAGGATATGTTGTAAAAGGTCAAGATATTGGCGCATAGGTCTCTCTTAAAATCTGTTGCAAATTGCTTTTCTTTGAATTGGGCAATTTAAAATTGCGCTCATCATAACATTTTTTTGAGCACTTCCGCATAGCAGTGAAAATGATTAAACATGAGAGAAAAGGGCATAAAAAAGCACCCATGATGGATGCTTTTTTATTATCTTTTTTTAAGCTGTTGGCTTACCGGTGTGTACCGTATGGATCAGATCGGACAGGTCATAACCCAGAGATTCAGCATAAGCTAGATATTCTTGTTTGGTTGCTTCATCCAATGTCGGCTTACGATGCAGGAGCCATAGATATTTCATATTGGGCTCACCGACCAATGCAGTTTCATACTTGTCATCCAGTTTGAGAATCCAGTAATCCCCTTTGGTAAAAGGTACCCAGCGCAAACCTTCAGGCAAGAAACTGACTTCCAGTTTGCCATGTTCTGCATCCACAATAGTAGCTTCCCCAATGGATTCATCCAGTTTGCCCGCGCCATCCAGGCAACGGTTCTGGACGCGGACTGTACCATTTTCATTCAGGCTGTAAACTGCGGAAATATCCGTACTGTCTTCAGGTTGGTGTTTCATGGGCAGACGGGCAATTTCGTACCAGATCCCTAAATATTGTTCTAAATTGAAATTTGAAATAGTCTTTACATCATGACTCATATTTTTTCTTCCTCATCATCTCAATTTAAATTTACTAAATCAGTCTAATACGAGAGTTGCGGGCCAGAATGATGTAATCCTGTAGTGAAATGTTGACTTTATTATCGTGAGTAAAATTACAGATTTAGTCAGAAAGGCGCTCAAATATTGATTTAGAAATAGTCTGAGCAGGATCGGTAATAAATTTGAAAAGTAGTGAATTTATAACTTTTTTGTGAAAATTGTAAATTTTATAAATCTAAAAGAAATAACAAGTTAAGTAAAATTAAATAAATATGGAAAAATATATTTACATTTTTAACGTGAAAAGTAACATTTAACCGTCTAGTATTCACCGCGTGTTGAAGATTTGAAAGCCAAACTTACAGGCGAGGAGTACTTGGTCCAATATGATTTATGATCATCAAGTGAATATGAGCGAAGTGCATGCTCCTGTTCAAGCGAACGTCATAATTCGTTCCCAATCGGGACAAAATTCCAAACGTCAGCCTCAGCGCTATACCTCTGCGTCAGCTCGTAACAAAAACTCTGAATCTCGCAAGACTTTCAGGGCAATGAACGGCCAGCGTTTCGATATTGAAAAATTCACCAGCTACCTGCAAGGCATTACCCGCAGCACCAGTACACAGAAATGTGCACGCAGTATTCGTGTTGGTTTGCAGTCTTCAGGCGCAAAAATTGTGAATCATCCTGTTGCCGCAGCGGACTGGGGCAATACCTTACAGCAGTTAGGCTATCGAAAAATCAACCTGTCTTTTGACCGTCCGAAAAAAGGTGATATTTATATTATCGACCGGACTTCACAGCATCAGTATGGTCATATTGCAGCATATTCTGGTTCGGCCTGGGTTTCTGATTTTAAACAGAATGGCTATGCGGTCTATCGTAATTCCGATGTGAAATACACGTATTACCGTCTGGATTCGTATCTTTAAGCTAGAAATTGAAAGTTCCAGAAATTAAAAATGAAAGTCGCGAAATGGTTCAATCTTCGAAGCGTTTCGCACGTTTATTATAAATCGACACAATAAACAGTCCAATCGCCACAAAACCCAAGCATTGTAGACCTAGTGCTATAGTTTCCCAGATCTCACCCGTTTTGGGTAAATAACCGATCAGGCTAATTACTGCCACAATCGGAATCGCCATCGTTAAAGCACGAAAACCTTCGGCATAAGGATTTTCAGGAGCAAGCTTTAATCTGAATTCACGCAAGACGTGCATCAGCATTCCAATCGCCAGACTGATTCCAACAAATATCGAACCCAGTTTCGTTACAGTCGATGCTATGTAAATTACGATACATACCGCAATAATAATGATGAGCTTGAGCTGACGATTGCAGTGTTCGGAGTACCAGAACTCAAGCATGTGGGGAACCTGAATCCGACTTGTTCTGATTAAGCAAAGACAGAGGCGAAAACAGGCAGATCGCCAAAGCCATAAAGGCAATTCCCTGAGCGCCCGGTAGCAGAATTTCACCCTGTTTCATGTTCATAAAAATCAGGCTGATTAATAAGGCAATTGGAATCCAGGTCAGGACACGATAGAACAGGCCAGTCGGATTTTTTGCTGCGAAATGAATTTTGCAGTAACGACAAATCAGGAAAATAATTCCAGTACCAGCAAACATCAGGATGGCATCTAAAGGCAAAGGTTCCATCCAGTACAGACCTACGGCAATTGCAGCAATCACAACAAAGAACAGCAGTTTTTTCAGGAGCGACACCTGCGGATTGAACCAGAACTCAAGCATGATGATGTATGAACAGAAAAGATAAAAAGCACTTTAGCATATTTTAAATATAAAAAAGCGAGGCAGAGGCCTCGCAATATTTAGGAAAATTATCCGTTATTTTTCTGTGGACCCCAGTCATAAACTTTCTTCTGATAGGCATACCAAAGCATCCACAGACCAACCAGGATCATTGGCAGGCTCAGGAATTGTCCTTTACTCATCCAGCCAATAAATAGCTGACCATTATCCGGTTCACGGAAGAACTCGACGATAAAACGGGCTAGACCATAGCCGGTCAGGAATACCGCAGAAACTGCCATACGTGGACGTGGCTTGCTACTAAACCACCACAGTACGATAAACAGAATCAAGCCTTCACAGAGCGCCTGATACAGTTGTGAGGGATGACGTACCAGCTGCAGCGGATCGGTTGGGAAAATCATGCCTAAAGCAAAGTTTGGATCAGTCACCTGACGGCCATAAAGCTCTCCGCCAATAAAGTTACCGATCCGGCCAAACATCAGACCTGTCGGAACGCAGGGTGCAATAAAGTCCAGCGTCTGGAACCAGGCCATTTTGTATTTCTTGCACCACCATAACATCGCTACGATTACGCCGAGGAAGCCGCCGTGGAAACTCATGCCACCGGTCCAGATCTGGAACAGCCAGAGTGGATTTTCCAAAAACTGAGAAAAACCGTAGAATAAAACGTAACCGACCCGGCCGCCGATGATCACACCCAAAGCCCCAAAGAAAATCAGATCCGAGACCATATCTGGTGTCCAGCCGCGTTGTTTAGCGCGATAAGTCGCCAGTCCCCAGGCAAATAAAAAAGCCAAGAGATACATCAGTCCATACCAGTGGACTTGCAAAGGCCCGAGCGAAATTGCAACGGGATCTATGTTTGGATAGGTGAGCATTCCTGTTCCTTGTGATTCTGTTTTGCACAGATTTTAGCTGAAAGCGAAGAAAATTGTTGTACATTCAATGTGTAAAGATCGAGAGCATCAATTATGTGTATTGTGGCACTGGCTTGGCGAGTTCTGGATGAAACGCCTTTATGTCTGATTTCAAATCGTGATGAGTTCTATCAACGTCCAACACAGGCATTATATGAATGGGAGAACAGTCCGATTATTGCCGGGCAGGATCTGCAGTCTGGTGGTACCTGGATGGGTATAACTGCTTCAGGACGATGGGCAGTGATTACCAATTTCAGGGATGGTAATGACAAGAATAACTACCCAACTTCACGTGGACATATCATTCAGCATTTTCTGGAATCTGAATTGAAACCTATCCGGTTTGCTCAAGAGTTGGAAAAACGTCAATGTGATTATGCGGGCTTTAACCTGTTTGTCGGTGATCGTGATCAAGCCGTCTATATGAGTAATCGTGGTGAGGCGCCACAAGTACTGGCACATGGGGTATATGTAGTCTCAAATGGCCTAATGAGCGAAGACTGGCAAAAGACCAGGCATTTGCGCAAGCGCTTTACTCAGGAGCTTCTGCCGATGCTTCAACAGAACAACATTCCACAAGCGGATATATATCATGCTGCCTGGGATATTCTGGAAGATGAGCGTAAAGTGATTCCTGAACTGTTACCTGAAACAGGGATTTCGGTGGAAATGGAACATCTGCTGTCTTCGACATTTATTCAAAGCCCAGCCTATGGCACCCGCTGTTCTAATTTTTTGAGAATGACCAATGATAAATGGTGCTGGCTAGAAAAATCACAGCAGGGTGAAAATGTAGGACAGGTGATTGAAAAAATTATTCCATTGGACAAAAAACAAGGCTGACATAGGTCAGCCTTGTTTTGAAGTTGCTTGAGAATTAAGCTTGAGTCGTTTCTAAGGCTTCACCTGCAATGATTCCCCCATCTTTACGGGTAATAACCACTGTAGCCGAACGAGGGCGAGAGCCTTTGCCTGTACTGATTAAATTTGCAGGCTGGTTTGATGGCCAAGTACCACCCGGATGCTGAACATTCACAAAAATTGCTTTGTAGTCTGGTGTCATGGTCACACCCGTAATTTCACAATCTGCTGGACCGACCAAGAAACGACGTAACTTGGAGTCATCTAGTTGAGTGCCAAGTGGTGTTTTCTGAGTACCGGCACCTGCAGTAGCTGTAACTACACTACCATCACCAATTTGACCTGGTAAAGCAGCCAGCATCATACAGTTCGTGGTATCTGTATAAGCACCATCATCGGTTTGAATCCACAGTACGCCACGTGGATCGAACCACATGCCATCTGGACTAGAGAAGTCATTGTCATCGGTCAAGCCTGACAGGTTAACCCCAGGAATCGAATCTGCTTCTGCACCAAACAGGAAAATATCCCAAGTGAAGCCAGTCGAGCTGACATCATCCTGATCTTCACGGAAGCGGATGATATGGCCGTTGATGTTACCGCGCAAGCGATTAGTCGTATCATCATCGTCCGAGTACTGACGTGGGTTGGCTGCATCAATGGCATGGCCGGTACCGCGTTGCGAGTTATTGGTTAAAGTTACATAAACTTCACCATTTTCAGGATTTACGGCAACCCATTCTGGACGGTCCATTTTGGTCGCGCCCGCTGCATCGGCAGCTAGACGTGCATGTACCAAGATATCGGCCTGATCTTTAAACTGATACTTTTCATAACTAGTAATTTTCGGGTTATTCATGGACAGTTCAAGCCATTCACCACGCGCTTCACCCGTAGCTTCATTAAAATCAAACTTGGCGACATAGAACTTACCGTGGTCCATGTATTTATCACCAGCTGCATAGCCACCATTGATATCACTTGGATTCCAATTGGTTGCTGATACAAACTTATAGATGTATTCGCCCTGAGAGTCATCACCCATATAGAATGCAAGTGGCTTACCTTCAATCGCACGGCTAACACGGCAATCTTCATGCGCAAAACGACCCAATGCGGTACGTTTTACTGGGCGACTGCGGTTATCGAATGGATCAATTTCCACGATCCAGCCAAAGGTATTGATTGTATTTCGATAATCTTCTTGAGCTGTGTTCGCTAAAGCAGCAGTGTTCCAACGGCTGAACATATCTACAGATGAAAGTGTTGGAGTTGTAATACTCTGCCAGTTATAACCACTTGCCTTATTGCTCACTTTATAGCGAGAGATGGCATGTTCAGTCATGGCGTCACGTACATCCCCAGCATCATCTTCTGTTTGACGCGCGATGTACTGATTAAAATTTTCTTCAGTGGTGAGGTAAGTACCCCACGGAGTATAACCATTACCACAATTATTAATCGTACCGCGTGTGATCAAGCCAGTTGGGCTAAATGCTGTCTGTACCAAGGCATGGTTTTTTACAGGGCCTCTAAATTCGATTTCACTTGCTGCAGTAATACGACGGTTAAATGGTGAGTCCAGATTCACACTAACAGCTTGAGTGACTGGGTCTTTTTTCAAATGAACAATTGAAACACCATGCGCGTATATTTCACGAAGCGCTTCATCTTCAGTAATATCTTTTGGATCAAAAGCATTGCCGCGAGGGTGCAGATCACCACGTTGCAAATATTCATGGTTCATGACCAACAGACCTTGATCAGATACTGTTGCATCATAATTTTGCTTAGCGGCATTCATACCGAAAAAGGTCATGCCGTCATGGTTATCACCAACACGACGCTCATATGAAATACCACTTGGAATATTGTTTTCATCCCAAACTGGCAGGCTTGAATTCAGAGGATCGCCTACAGCGTGCAAGATTTTGAAATCGTAGCCTTCAGGCACCGAAAATTGTTCTAAAGTATTTTTCTCGACTGCCTTAAATTTTAGCGAGCTTGGTTTCGCTGTTAAATCTGGTTCAGTTGATGGTGGAGTAGGATTGTCTGAGTTATTTGGTTCATCATCGTCATCACTACAACCGGTTAAAGAAGCTGCTAAAGTTAAGGCAACTGCACCACCAGCTGTTTTTTTGATCAATTCACGGCGGTTAATATTTTTTTGCAAAAGTTGAGTGAACTCTGCATTCCCCGAATTGTTGCTGTCATAATCATCATTAAAATCTAAATAATCTGTCATTTTTTCTGATCCTGGTGAAAGGCTTGCTTTTCATTAAGTCAGAAATAAATTAGACCTAAAGTATGACAAAATGGTTAAGTCTATATTTCAATAAAATTAAATAAATCAATATATTGGTTTAAATGTAAACAAAAAGACAGCCAAGGCTGCCTGAGTGAAATACATTCTTTTTGTTTTTGGGTTCTTGTTATTGTTGATCGGTTAAACGGCGTTTTTCGATCAGTTTTCCTGCCAGTAAACCCAGTTCAAACAGTAACCACATGGGGATGGCCAACATGATCATCGACAAGGCATCGGGTGGAGTCACGAACATAGCTACAAAGAAACAGCCAACGATAATAAAGCGGCGTTTTTCGACCAGCGTCTGGGTTGAAACCACTCCAATCAAGATCAGAACCAAGGTAATAATCGGGATTTCAAAGGTAAAACCAAAGACCAGAAACAGCTTTAAACAGAAGCTGAGATAACTGTTGATGTCGGTCATTGGGGCTACGGTTTCAGGCGAAACACTGATAAAAAAATGCAGAATCGAGGGCAATGTTACAAAGTATGCAAAGCTGATGCCAGTATAAAACAGCACGATACTGCCGATCAGAAGTGGTAAAGCCAGACTCTTTTCTTTGGCATACAGCGCCGGCTTAATAAAGGTCCAGAGCTGGTACAAGATGAACGGCATCGCGATCATCAGTGCCACAAAAAAGTTCAGCTTAAACGGTGCCATGAAGGTTGCCGTCACATCAGTGGCAATCATGGTCGAGCTTGCGGGTAGCTGTGCACGCAGCGGTTCAGACAGCCACTGGTAAGTCTGATTGGCAAAGGGTAATAAACAGAAAAACAGGCCAATCAGGACAGCAACTACTTTAAACAGATGCTTTCTTAATACCACCAAATGCTGGGTAATTGGCATCTCTTCAAGATTTACCACTGCAGCATCATTTGAGGCTGGTGTGGTCGGTAAGGATGTCATACAGCCACCTTCATTTCCGTATAGCGTTGTTCGGAAATCGCAGCTTGTGTTATTGCCGGTTTAGGTAGATACACAGGGGATACAGGCTCTACGATCGGCTGATAGCTGACCGATACCTGAACAGGCTGAGGCTTTGCTTTTGATTTCTCAGTTGCGATCGGCTGCTGTAAATCTGCCATTTGTGCCTGCATCTTGGCTTCGAGTTGCTGAATCCGCTGCATTTCAGCCTGCATTTGTTCGCGTAGCTCAGACAGACGTAATTCACGATCAAGATCATTCTGAACATTGCTCACCATACGCTTGATCTTGCCGTACCATGTTCCGACAAAACGTACTGCCTCAGGAAGTTTCTCTGGCCCAAGGACTAAAAGCGCAATAATCCCGAAAATCAGCAGCTCGGTCATTCCGATATTGAGCATAGCGAACTCTTAACTCTTGATCGAGGTTTCAGGGGTTTTGACTTGTGCCTCGATGATGCGTGGCTCTGCTAACTTGGCCTGTTCAGCTTCTTCATCTTTGACCGATTTTTTAAAGTCTTTAATTGCGCCGCCAACATCTTTACCCAGATTTTTCAGTTTCGATGTGCCAAACAATAAAATCACCACAATTGCAAAAATCAGCACATGCCAAATTGATAATCCTGCCATTATTTTATCCTCCATATTTCATGCACCTATCTCAGCAGGCTTGTATGACAATGCAGTGACGCTTTAATGACAGTTTGCCGACACAGCATCAGTGCGATGAATAGCTCATATCAAAAAATCTACGATTCGATTAAAACCATGCTGTGCTAGCATATGGCCTGATATAGAAATCCCAGCAGTACTGTCATGGCCTTGATTCTTCCGCTCCTGTCTTTTCTGACCGGTTATTGGGGCGTGCAATATTTAAAACCGATTCGGCCTTTCTTGGCGGCTTTACTGGCCCGGGTCCTGATTCCGGTGCTGATTATTTACAACATGGTGTTCTACCAGGAAGGCAGTTTGTGGCTGATCAGCTTTAGCTTCTTTTGTTCCTGCCTGTTTTTTGCCGTATTTTATTGCATCCTTAAAAATAAACTGCGTGCCTTATGTCTGAGCTATTTAAATGGTGCATGGCTGGGGATTCCTTTTACCTTGGCCGTTTTTGGTCCACAAGCGACCAGTACCGTGGTGGCGCTGTACATTGGTGGTTCTTTGTTTGGCAATGTCTGTGCAGTCATGGCAGTCAGTGAAGCCAGACAAGACGCGCGTTATATTTTAAAAAATGTATTGCTCTCACCGCCAGTGGTGGCTTTGTCGATGGCAGCTTTATTGTCATTTTGGGATTTGAGTCACTGGCAACAAGTGGCTTGGGTAGAGATGCTGTATCAAGCCAATAAAGTGCTGGTGACTTTTAGTGGCATGTGTGTGCTAGGAATGTGGCTAAGCAATGTACGGATCAGCCGCTTCGATTTAATGCGCAGTCTACAACTAATTTTTAGTCGGGGATTGTTTGCGGTGTTACTGTGTGGTGCAGCTTATTTTTATTTGCCGATTCCACAGTTTACTCTAACGTATGCCGTCATGCTGATGTTCTTTTTATTACCGCCAGCAGCCAATATTGTGGCACTGGAAACCCATTATCAGGGCACAGGTTATTCAGCGAAATATATTGCCTCAGGAACGATTGCGAGTGCAATTTTGATTGGGGTGTATGGGATGGTGGTACATGCGGTGGTGCCAACGTTATGAAAGTTCCCTCTCCTACAAGGAGAGGGTTAGGGAGAGGTAATTTACTATTTAAATCCCTCCCAACCTCCCTTTGAAAAAGGGAGGGGCTCCTTCTCCCCAAGGGTGAGGAAATGGCCTCCCTCTAACTCCCTCCTAAAAGGAGGGAGGACTCCTTTAGGAATTAGATTTATTTTTCCAAACTCGCCTTAAACAGTTTCATCGCCTGACCACGATGGCTGATTTTATTTTTTTCTTCCTTGCTCATTTCCGCACTCGCAATACCCAGTTCAGGTAACCAGAACAGCGGATCATAGCCAAAGCCATTTTCACCACGGGCTGCTTCCAAGATCTCACCTTTCCAGATGCCCTGGAAGATTTGTGGTAATGGGTCTTCGGCATGTTGAACTAAGGCCAGTACACACACAAACATGCCTTCAATCGGTTCACCGTCTTTACGCAGTGGTTTCAGGTCAGCCAGTAATTTTTCGTTGTTCGCTGCATCATCACCATGTTCACCCGCATAACGTGCAGAGTAAATTCCAGGTGCACCGCCCAGAACTGGTACACAAATCCCTGAATCATCAGCAATCGCAGGTTTGCCAGAAATACGTGAGGCATGACGTGCCTTGATAATGGCATTTTCAACAAAGCTCAAACCATCTTCAATTGCGTCTTCAATATTCAGCTGACCTTGAGGAATCACTTCAACCGGAAGTTTAAGCTCAGCAAACATCTTTTCGAATTCTGCAATCTTGCCCTTATTATTACTTGCCAATACCAGTGTGCCTTGGGAGAGCCAGTCAGTTGAAGTCATATTAATTACTCATCTTTCAAATTACATATATGTAGTGTAGCAACTTGCTGCAGTTTTTAGGCCATAAAAAAAAGCACCCGAAGGCGCTCTTTTGCAGATCCAGCTTATTGTGCCTGAATCCAACGGTCTGCACGATCACGTGCTTGACGGATCTGTTCCTGGGTCAAGTTGGCTGCCAATGCAGTTTTTTTGCCTTCAGATAAAGTAATCACTTTATTGTCCAGCATGCCGTCACGGGTAGAGAGTTCATACCACTGATAAGCACCCATATAGTTTTTCTTTTTCTCTTCCATCATCGCCAGGTTAAAGCTGGCACGATTATCACCGCGGCTGGCTGCTTTTTCAAAGTACTGGCGAGCCAGTGTTTCATCTTTCTTGGTGCCAATACCATCTGCCAGCATACGGCCAACATTCAGTTGAGCCACTGCCAGACCTTGATCTGCTGCTGCTTTATACCAGGCAAAAGCCTGACGTTCATCTTTCTGAATGTCTTTACCATACTGGTATTTTGTTGCTAAATAAAATTGTGCACCAGGCTGACCTGCTTTAGCCGCTTTAGTCAGACTATGAATGTCCATTACTGAATATTGCGCTGCTTGGCTGGCCACAGAAGGCGTTGGTGCAACGTAATCGGCATGGGCCTGCATGCCAAAAAGTCCAGCCAGTAGCGTCGTACTTAATAATAATTTTTTCATAGAGCGCTCACTCGATAAATTGCGACTTCACCAAACAGATTTGGGAGATGTTTGCTAAGCAAACTATCTTCTTGATTCCCATTCACAGCGAGTCGATTAATAATTTTGATGTTGTTTTCCGCGCATAATGCTTCAAAGTCACGGAAGGTACATAGGTGAATATTCGGGGTGTTATACCACATATAGGGTAAGGCTTCCGAAACCGGCATTTTCCCTTTTAATGCCAAGAAAGAACGAGTCTTCCAGTGCGCAAAGTTTGGAAAGGTAATAATGGCCTGTTTCCCTACACGCACCATGTCACGCAATAATACGTCTGGTGCATCTACAGCTTGCAAAGCTTGTGCCATCACCACATAGTCAAAAGACTGGTCAGCAAAACGGCTTAAACCGAGGTTTAAGTCCTGCTGGATGATATTTAACCCGCGACTGATCGCAATTGCAATCTTTTCTTGATCAATTTCTAATCCATATGCACGAATATTGTGCTTTTTGCTCATATGGGCCAGCAGTTCGCCATCACCACAACCGAGGTCGAGGATACGTGAACCGGGCTTGATCCATTTCTCAGCAAGTTGTTGGTCAATACGCATTACACAGCCTCCTTCGGTGTTGATCGCAGATGTTCTTCACCGCCTAGAAAGGCGCGCAAGGATTTTACATACAGGGGAATCGGGAACAGGAAGGAGTCATGGCCTTGTTCAGCATCAATATCGACATAGCTGACAGGCTTATGATTGGTAATGAGGGCATCCACGATTTCAACAGAACGTGAAGGCGAGAAACGCCAGTCAGTCGTGAAAGAAACTACCAGGAACTTACATTTGGTTTGTGCCATCGCTTTGACCAGTGACTGCTGATATTCACGTGAAGGATCAAAGTAGTCCAGTGCCTTGGTCATGATCAGGTAAGTGTTGGCATCAAAGTTACGGCTAAACTGTTCACCCTGATAACGCAGATAGCTTTCGACCTGGAATTCTACATCGAAGCCATACATGAATTTGCCAGATTTTAAATCACGGCCAAATTTCTGCTTCATGGCTTCTTCAGACAGATAGGTAATATGACCGACCATACGTGCCAGAATCAGGCCACGTTTTGGATAGCTGTCATTTTCCAGATAACGGCCATGATGGAAGTCTGGATCAGACAGAATGGACTGACGCGCGACTTCGTTAAAGGCAATATTTTGTGCAGACAGTTTCGGTGCACTAGCAATAATCACGCATTTTTGCAGACGGTCCGGATAATCTACCGACCATTGCAAGGCCTGCATGCCCCCGAGTGAGCCGCCAATGATGGAATACCACACATCAATCCCCAGACGGTCAGACAGCATCGCCTGTGTTTTTACCCAGTCACGCACAGTGACCAGCGGAAAGTCTGGACCATATGGACGGTTATCATTTTCGGGATTAGGAGAGGTAGGACCAGTAGAACCATTACAACCGCCGATATTATTCAGCGCCACCACAAAGAATTTATTGGTATCGATTGCCTTGCCCGGGCCAATACAGGCATCCCACCAGCCTGGTTTTTTATCATCTTCATGATGATAACCGGCAGCATGGTGATGGCCAGACAGGGCATGGCAGATCAAAATGGCATTGGACTTATCGGCATTCAGTTCGCCATAAGTTTCTACCATCAGTTCAAAACGTGGGAGGATGCGACCGCATTCAAGCTCTAACGGCTGTTCGAATTGGAACTTTTGTGGGACAACAAGGCCCACTGAGTCAGCTGGAAAAGACACGGGAATGATTCGCCTTAAATCTTTAGTATGAATAAATAAAAGGATACCATTTGCAAGTATCCTTCTAAAGTCTTTTTAATGCTATGAATTATTGCTAATTCAAATACCGGGTTTAGACGGCAGCAGCAATCACCTGTTCAGTGCTTAACACATCCTGGTCGATCAGGCGGTTGGTACATGCGATAATCGCTTCAATTGAAGAGGTCACGATGTTGTCATGTACACCAGCACCAAAGGCAGATTTACCTGTGCCTTTTACTTGAAGTTCAACCAATGCCAAGGCTTTGGCATGTGCACCTGAGCTGATGCTACGTTCTTCATAGTTCAAGACATCGATTGGCAATTGTAAAGCATCCAAGATTGCAGAGATCGGACCGTTACCTTCACCACGTAAGTGCTGGGTTTCACCATTGACTTCAATATCCAGCTCAATGACCTGATTGCCATTTTCATCTGACAATTTGTAGTTTTTGGCAGAGTAATGAGCATCTTTCGCGGCAACATACGTCTCTTTGAACAAGCTCCAGATCGCTTGTGCTGAAATCTCAGTACCATCTTCATCAGTTTTTTGCTGCACGATTTGCGAGAATTCGATCTGTAAACGACGTGGCAAGGTCACGTTGTAGTTCGATTCTAACAAGTAAGCGATACCGCCTTTACCAGACTGTGAGTTCACGCGAATGACAGCGTCATAGTCACGGCCCAAGTCTTTCGGATCGATCGGCAAGTATGGCATATCCCAGATTTCTTCGTTTTTCTGGAATTCGAAACCTTTTTTGATGGCATCCTGGTGTGAACCAGAGAATGCTGTGAACACCAAGTCACCCGCATATGGATGACGTGGGTGGACTGGCAAGCCCGTACATTCTTCAACAGTTGCAATGATTTCGTTGATATTCGAGAAATCCAAGTTTGGTGCAACACCCTGGGTATACATGTTCAAGGCAATTGCTGCTACGTCCACGTTACCGGTACGCTCACCATTACCGAATACACAACCTTCAACACGGTCAGCACCGGCCATAATTGCTAATTCAGACGCTGCGATCCCACAGCCACGGTCATTATGGCAGTGAACTGAAATGATCACGCCCTCACGACGCTCGATGTTACGGTGCATCCATTCCACCTGATCGGCATATACGTTTGGTGTAGAGACTTCGACAGTGGCTGGCAAGTTCAAGATCACTTTGTTTTCTGGAGATGCTTCCCAGATTTCAGTCACAGCGTCGCAGACATCTTTGGCAACTTCTAATTCAGTTGCAGAGAAACATTCAGGACTGTACTGGAAGACAAATTCAGTTTCAGGCTGTTTTGCTGCGTATTCTTTCACTTTTTGCGCTGCATTTATCGCTAACTGTTTTGCACCTTCAACGTCTACGTTCAACACTTTTTGACGGAAGGTTGGAGAGTTAGAGTTGTAGATATGCACGATTGCGCGTTTCGCACCTTGTAAAGATTCAAAAGTACGTGCAATTAAATGGTCACGTGCCTGAACCAATACTTCGATGTAGACGTCATCCGGAATATGACCTTCTTCAATCAATTTACGAGTGAAGTCGAAATCAATTTGAGAGGCAGACGGGAAGCCGATTTCAATATGTTTGAAACCGATTTTTACCAACATCTGGAACATTTTGAACTTCTGCTCAATGTTCATTGGCTCGAAGATCGCCTGGTTACCATCACGCAGGTCAGTACTCATCCAGATTGGCGCTTTAGTAATTTCATTATTCGGCCATTGACGGTCTGGTAAGTCCACACGTTGATACATGCGACGGTATTTTTTACTTGGATCAGCCAACATCATGAGAGAGCTCCTTAGGTAGCCTGGCATACTTGCTTGGTGTAGCAGTTGCTCGGTCTACAGCATAGATTTTGTCTATATATTCGTTTACAGGCAGGTGAGGGTAAATTAGATCAATCCTGTCTTTTTTAAGTTTTGATCATCAGGATCAACCAGACACCTGCATGGTGAACCTATAATTAAATTTTAGTCCAGAAAACGTGAAAAGTTTTTGCTTTTTCTATGGATTTTAGTCGTATCTTAAAAAAGATTTTCTTATAAAGTTATTAATTGGAAAAATATTTCTATAATCTATTTTAATTTTGTTGGATTTTCCTGTAATTAAGCGATAAGGCTAAAATATTTCTTTATATAATAGCTTTGTTGGAAGTTCTTAAGCAATGCATACATGAAATCTTTCATATCAAAAAATAAAGGCTAGTTTGATGAATCCAGACTAGCCCTTAATATCATGAAGATTGCTCAGATCAGTATTTAAAATGCAGGCCTAAAACGGCACTGATGCCTTCTGCTTCAGTGGCATAGTGGGAAGAATAGGCTTTGGTAAAATAACGTGTATCGGACAGGTTATTGATATTTAGCTGTAGATCCACATTGGGGTTCACCTGATAACGTGCCATGGCATCGTAACGCACATAACCGGGAATAAATTTGGTATTGGCGGCATTGCCATAAACTTTATCCATTGCCACAGCACCGGTACCCAATGTTAGTTGAGGTATGACCTGATAGGTCATCCATAGAGTTGCACTGTTTTCTGCTACGTTCTGAACCTGATTGCCATTGTTTGTGCTTGGAACATAAACCGGTTCGGCCGTGGTTCCAATATTTTCAAAGCCACCATCAATCAGTTCACTATCCAAATAGGTATAGCCTGCGGAAATTGCCCATTTCTCGGTGACATTTCCATTGATACCCAGCTCAATCCCATCGACACGGGTCTCACCGATATTACGGGTACTGCCATCAGCATCGGTGGCGCGGGTATTGGTTTTTTTAGTACGGAAAATGGCTGTCGTCAGATTCAGTTTATCTTCCAGAAGATCCCATTTAGTTCCCAGTTCCATGGTGCGGACTTTTTCAGCTTTTAGATTTTCAATAGCTGCGCTAATACTTTCAGAGCCATCACCGCCATCGATACCGACCGGATTCGAGGAAGTGGCATAGCTGATATAAATACTGCCATTTTCTCTTGGCTTAAAGACCAGACCCGCCTGATAATTAAAAAAGTCTTCTTCATTTTCGAGGGTCAGCTGATCACCTGGAACGGCGGTAATCGGTGTATTGTTTGCACCTGTCACCGCATTATTGAATCGTCCATAGGTCAAGGTTTGCTGAGTTTTGTAATCATCCCAACGTATACCCAGATCCAGAATCCATTGCGGATGCAATTCGATACTGTCCAGTAAGTAGATCGATTTTGATTTGGTCTCGATATCATAACGGTCCGCACCATCTGTATTAAGTGTCCCCGTCCACGCACCCCGGTCTGGATTGTCTACAGAAGTACACCAACCTAAGGCCACATTGGCAGAAGTACCACAGGCCGCAAAAGAGCTTCCAGTAGCATTCAGACCATTAATAATATATTGGGTACGTTCGGTATCCTGATCTGAATATTCTGCACCCAGGTTAAAGCTGTGCTGAATAGCACCAGTATTAAATTTGCCTGTTAAAGCCAGTAGGTCAGTAAAGGTATCGGTATCTGAGATACGTGAATTGGCCCGCGCCCAGACATTGTCATTCAAAATGAAGTTCCCGCGTGAATCATCGGGGTTGGTCCAAAGATAGTCATTTTTGGAACGGTTAAATACTGCCGTATTACTCAGGGTCAGATTGTCATTCAAATCATGTTCTAATTTTAAAGTACCAATCTGGTTTTCCTGTTTCTGGAAATCACGATCTTTCCAGCCATAGTATTGACCAGCTTTGACATCAATTGGTTTACCATTGCCATTTAAAGCGGCATTGGCATTGCTCGCTGCAAATGGATTGTTATAGGGAACGCCGGAGTCTGGAATATCATCAGTTTTCAGATAGTAATAACTTAAAGTTCCACGCGTTGCGCTGTCCAGGCCAAAACTGAAGCTGGGTGCAATACCAGCACGTTTATATTCAGCACCGTCATGTTGACCCGCTTTTTCATTCTGGTGGCCCATGACCGCGATACGAGCCGCCATGCCATTGCCGAAGTCCTTGTTAGCATCCAAAGTGATACGGGCATACATATCTGTACCACCCGCAACAGAGCCTTCCAGCGCATCTCCCTTTTTCGCCACTTTGGAGATCATATTAATACTGCCACCCGTAGTGCCCGCACCGCCCATGGCAGAAGCAGAACCTTTGGTAACTTCGACCTGCTCAATGGCAAACATTTCCCGGTTTTGTGAAGTCGAATTTCGTACGCCATCGACGTACATCGAACTTTCCGAGTTATAGCCTCGAATAAAAGGCCGGTCCCCATTCGGATTGCCGCCTTCACCTGCGCCTAAAGTAATACCTGGTACGGTACGCAAAGCATCAGCCAGCGTAGTGACCTGCGTATCTTCAATCAGTTGTTGGGGAATCACGACCACAGATTTTGGCGTGTCCAGGAGTGGCGCAACAAACTTGCTATTGGCTGACTGATCGACTTTTAGACCCGGCACGGGTTCAGCTTGTACTTCCTGATGAATGGTCTCAAGCTCCACCACATTTTCCTGTGCAATCGTGTGTGCAGATGCAAAAGAAAGGGAAGAAACGATGGCTGAAGAAACTATTTTTTTACGAGATTTTATATAACTCATAATCATTCTTTTTTATTTTTAAGTTTGGATTCGCAAATAATAATTATTATTGTTATCGTTGCTATCCTTCTTGCATTGATATTGGCAATGAACAAAATTTAATCAATTTAAAAAATAGATAGACTAGAGTGCGAACTGAGAATTAAAACCATGTTTTTAATATAGATTGATTAAATATGGATCTTATTTGGTTTTTATTGATAATAGCTATTGATAGATAAAGCTGTGTTGAATTGCCTTTAAAGACGCTTCAAGGAGTTAAGGGTAAGATATTTAACTAATTTATTTTTCATTTTTATTTTCAATTAAATCCTAATTAATCAATTCCCCTAATAGACAGCTCGGTTGAATATCTGCCACGGTCGCTGTTCCCATTAAGGCCATGGTAATCTCAAATTCTTCTTTCAGGATTTTGATCACATGCGCTACGCCCAAAGCTCCGGCAGTCGCCAGACCATAAATATAAGGACGGCCAATCAGGACAGCAGAAGCACCTAAGGCAATAGCCTTGAATACATCCGATCCACGACGGATGCCACCATCATAGAGCAGAGGAAAATCTGCTGGCACCACCTTTTTAATTAGCTGCAAGGCAATGAGAGGAGAAATGCAGGTATCCAGCACGCGACCGCCATGATTGGAAATGATCAGGCCTTTTACGCCATGCTGAATCGCCAGCTGGGCATCCTGAGGATGCACAATGCCTTTCAGAATCACGGGTAAGTGAGTCTGCTGTACCATCCAGGCTATGTCTTCCCATGTCGGGGCAATTTTCATCAGCCCATGAAAGACCGGATGATCACCTTCTTTTAATTCTGGCAGGGGAATATGTGCTGGTGTATGCGGGTGCTGCATGTCTTTCGGTAAATGGAAAAAAGCACAACGTTCACGATCACGGATGCCGGTATGTGGTGAATCCACGGTAATCACCAGCGCCGTGTAATGATGTGCTTCAGCCATTTTGATCAAAGCTAAAGATTTTTCCCGATCCCCTTGCCAATACAGCTGAAACCATTTGCGTGGATTGTCCTGTTTCAATGCGCGCATATCGGTATTGGTAAACGTACTGAGAATCATATTGCTGCCCATCACTTCTGCCGCAAGTGCAGAAGCGGCTTCGGCTTCAGGATGAAACTGCTGCTGATGTCCAATCGGTGCCAAAAAAATCGGATGCGGAAATTTCTGTCCGAACATTTCAAGTTCAGTACTGCCTTGGGTCAGATCTTTCAGCATACGTGGCAGAAGCTGAATATCCTGAAACTGCTGTAAATTATCCTGGACACTGATTTCATCCATGGAGCCACCTTGCAGATAGTTCCAGACCATACTGGAGAGATGTTTTTCTGCTTCGACCTCATAATCGGCGATGGTTTGTAGGTAGGCCGGGATCTGGGTTAATGGCGCCATTGGTTCACGTGACATTATAAATCACCCCATTGACGAATCAGGTTGTGATAATGATGGGTCAGTTGTAGGACTTCTTCAGTATCGCCAATCTGCTGGCGTAGTTTGATAATGGTCATGTCCAGATCAAACAACATACTGCGTTTAGCATCTTCACGGATCATACTTTGAATCCAGGTTACGGCAGCAATACGTTTGCCTTGAGTTACTGGTTCAACCCGATGCAGGCTGGTCGATGGATAAACAATCACATCACCCGCATCCAGCTTGACTTCATGGCAGCCATACTGGTCTTCAACGACCAGCTCACCACCTTCATATTCATCGATTTCAGATAAGAATAAAGTTAGTGACACATCGGTACGAATGGCCTGTCCGAGTAGAGGAGAGTAATGAATGGCATTATCGACATGATTGCCATAGGTACCAGAATCCTGATAGCAGTTAAACAGGGGCGGCAGGATATGTTTCGGTAGGGCAGCAGAGGTAATTAAATGATGACTTTTAAGCGCTTGTAAAATGATAGGGCTAATCTGCTGATACAGGACAGAAGAAGAATCCAGCTGCAGGTTCCTTTTGATTTTCTGTGCCTGACTCCCGGCGCTGAGTTGCCCATTCATCCAGTGTTCTGAACGATCTAGTTGTTGTCTCAGTTCGGCAACTTGTGCTTTGCTTAATACTGCCGGGATATGTAACATCATTTTAAAAGCATTCCTGCAATTGAAAATATCGTGCATTCAAGAGAATACACGATATTGATAGATAGAGATAAAAGCTGAATTAAAATTTATAGTTCAGGGTTAAAGCTGCTGAACGTGGTTGGCCTAAGATCACACGGCCACCTCCATTATTCAGCGTGCTGATGTACTCTTTATCTGCCAGATTATAAACATTCAGGTTTAAGGAAGTTTGGTCATTAAAGGTATAACCGACCATAGCATCAAATACCACATAGCTTGGAATACTTGGCATATTCGCTGCTGCAGTACTATCGGTAATCACACGTTTTTGCTCATCCACATAACGTGCGCCCAAGCCCAGTTTTAAACCAGCAATGTTATAGGTCGTCCATAAAGAAGCGGTCCATTCAGGTGACCAGCGTACACTATTGGTCTGGGTCACTACACCCGTGTTGGAGTTGACACTGAACTGGTGTTTTTGCTCGGTTTTCATATGGGCAACACCTGCTGAAATATTCCAGGCATCAGTAATTTTACCGACAGCACCCAATTCGATTCCTTTAACTGTAGTTTTACCTTCCTGAACAGACTCTCGGGTAATCGGATCTTGGGTAAACTGGTTTTCATTTTCGGTGTAGTATGCCGCAGCATTTAAAGCCAGATCACCCTCTAGCAGATCCCATTTGGTGCCAATTTCATAATGATGAGTTTCTTGAGGGTCTGCGGCTGAGCTGTTTATTCCTGTGGATGAAAGGCTAAAGTTACTGCTACCCGGCGGTGTCAGGGATTTGGCATAAGATGCATAGACACTGCTGTAGGCGGTTGGCTTATATAAACCACCGAGCTTCCAGCTGAATAAAGTGTCATGGGCTTTTAAATCTGTTTTGGTTTCAGTCACTGCTAGTGTCGTACTGTCGGTTGAGTAACCCAGCGCATCGTAATTAGTATCGTAATAATCGACACGGACGCCACCATTAAGTTGAAAACGTTCGCCAAACTTGAGCGTATCGAAAAGATAAGCAGCCGCCGTTTGGGTTTCACCATCCGAATAAGCGCCCGTATACACAGGATCAGGCAGATTCTGGTGACGGTCAGGATGATATAGATTCGCGGGTGGTGTGGTGTTGCTTGGCTGTCCCGGCATTTGTGTGGCCAGTGTTCTGGAATGTTGCTGCTCTTTTAATAGTTCTACACCAGCGACCAGATCATGCTCCACTGAACCGGTTTTGACATTCCAGTTCACCGTGCTCTGATTAGCCAGAATTTTATTTTCCTGATCGACACCCTGGCGTGAACGGCTTACTGTCCAGTCTTGAGGATTGGTAGAGTCATTTCTTGAAAGGCTATTAATCCCCGTCAAAGTACGCTGCATATGGGTATTACCCAGACGGGTAATATTGGTAAATTTCAGATTTTCAGCCCAGTCACTTTCGATTTTTGCTGTATACATGTCAGCATCAACATCTTCATGGTCATCGGTATGGCCATAATAATTTTCACGGTCTACTTTAGGTGAACTGGCAATCAGTGGGTCAGCATTCCAGAAACCTTTCATGCCAATCGTTGGAATACCGCCATCCGGAATGTTACGTTGGCGGATATGCTGGGAATAAAGATACAGGCGAGTATCACTATCCAGACCAAAGGCGATAGAAGGGGCAACAGCCCAGCCTTGATTCTGGATAAAGTCGCGGCCTTCTACACCGCCATCTTGACCCATTGCATTTAAACGGACAGCAACGCTGTCATTGATCGCCTGATTAATGTCAGTGGCAAGACGCGTATGTTCAGCCGTATTGTAGGTGGCAGAGACTTCACGACTGTTTTCCAAATGAGGCAATTTGCTGACCAGATTCACATAACCAGACGCCGTACCACGCCCACCTTCGGCACCCGCAGGGCCTTTTACGACTTCCACCTGTTCCAGGTTAAACACATCACGACTTACAGCGCCGAGGTCACGAATGCCATCCAGATAGGTGGAGCTTTGAGTTGAAAAGCCGCGCATCTGGAAGGCATCGCCAGCACTGGTATTCCCATTCTCACCGAGTTGTAGGGTAATTCCTGGCGTATTACGTAAGGCTTCAACCAGGGTGGTTGCACCTTGTTCTTTTAATAAGTTTTTGTTGATAATCGAAACAGTCTGAGGCGTATCTACTAAAGCTTGGCTAGATTTAGCAGAACTCAATTGATCTACTTTATATTCATTTGCAGTTTTATTCTTAACTGTAATTTCTGGAAGCTGAATAACGCCTTCATTGGTGATGTTATCTGCATGAGTGATCAGTGGCAAAGTTGCAGCAAGTGCGACCAATGAAGTCTTGTAATGATGTTTTCGGCTTTTGATATGCGCCATGTGACAGAATTCCTGAATTGAATAATATTTCCCTTACCACCTTGATATGCTCGAGTTCATCAAATAGCAGCAATTATGGAGTTATTGTTATGGCCTTTAACAATTTTGCGAATTGTAGTGATAATAATTATCATTAACAATATTTAATTAAATCATTCTTATGAATTTATGGATGAAATTACTGTTTAATATTCAAACTTTAATCTGGGATTTCTATTAAGAAAAATTTCAAAATAAACTTATTTTTCAGTTTTTTACCTAAGATTAAAAAATGTAATTATTTTCTATTTAAAGCTTTTTATCAAAAGGTGTGTAAATACAACTAAATCTAGATTTAAAGTTTTATATCTTTCAGAAAATAAAAATAGCCTCACGAATGAGGCTATTTTTTGATGAGGGAAGAAGCTAAAACTTAGTATTTAAAGTTAAGAGAAAGGACTGCACTACGACCTTCTGCTTCAGTGGCATAGTGAGATGCATAAGCTTTAGTGAAATAACGTTCATCGGTCAGGTTGTTTACATTCAATTGTAAATCAAAATTTTTGTTCACGTTATAACGCGCCATGGCATCGTAGCGTACATAGCCTGGAACATATTTAGTATTGGCAGCATCACCGTATACTTTATCCATTGCAACTGCGCCAGCACCAAGGGTGAATGATGGTGTGAACGCATAAGTTGTCCAAAGTGTTGCACTGTTTTCAGGAACATTTGGTAAGCGTTTGCCTTTTGCAGCATTCGGGTAGGTGCACACACCAGCACGTGTACAAGATGGACCTGGATCTGTTTGTTCACTATCTAAGTAGGTGTAACCTAGAGAAGCTGCCCATTTATCCGTGATGTTACCGTTCAAACCAAGTTCAAAACCGTCTACTTTACTTTCGCCGATATTTGCATAGGTGGTTGAATCAAGCTGGATACGGGCATTTTGTTTTTCAGTACGGAAAATCGCAGCGGTTAAATTCAAGCGATCATCGAATAAATCCCATTTTGTACCCACTTCAAAAGTACGGCTTTCTTCTGGGTCAAGGTTACTGTAAGCCTCTCCGATACCTTCAGAGCCATCACCTGCATCAACACCAACTGGGTTAGCTGAAGTTGCATAGCTTGCATAGATTGAACCATTTTCAACAGGTTTGAAAGTTACCCCTGCTTGGTAGGTGAAAAAGTCGGTATCGCTTGTTACCGTGTCTTGATCACCAACGTTCTTCTTAGGAGGAATGACAACACCATCTACGGTTGTTGGCTTTGTTGCAGCGTTATTCGCGCCATAAGTCATGGTTTGCTCTGTATCAAATTTATCCCAACGAAGACCTAGATCCAAAATCCATTGAGGATTAAATTCAATACTGTCTAAGAAATAGATCGAGGTAGATTTGGTTCTTGTGTTGTATTGATCAGCGCCCTCTGTACTAATTGTGCCAGTCCATGGGCCTCGGTTGGGATTTTGAACTGGAGTACACCAACCAGCTGGTGCACTATCAGGACATGTTTGATAGGCACTACCAGTAGCATTTAAACCATTGATAATGTACTGAGTACGGTCATTTTCTTGGTCAGAATATTCGGCACCCAAGTTAAAGCTATGTTGTAGTGAGCCAGTATTGAATTTACCTGTAAGTGCTAATTGATCCGTAAAAGTATCTGTATCAGCTACACGTGAATTTGCACGTGCAAAAACACTATTATTTAGATAAATGTTACCTTTTGAGTCATCAGGATTGGTCCACAGGTAATCATTTTTAGATTTACTGTAGCTAGCAGTATTGGAAATTGTCAGATTGTCGGTTAAATCATGTTCAAGTTTGATCGTACCGATTTGATTTTCCTGTTTTTGGAAGTCGCGATCTTCCCAACCATAGTAAACGCCTTGTTTAACATTAATTGGTTTACCATTGCCATTTAAAGGTCTATTGTCTGTCGCACCAGCAGCTGGGGCACCAAATGGATTGTTATAAGGTACACCTGAATCTGGCGTGTCATCAGTTTTTAAGTAGTAATAACTTAAGGTTGCACGGGTAGGGGTATCCAGGCCAAAAGTAATACTTGGCGCAATACCTGCACGTTTATATTCAGTACCGTCTTTTTGACCGGCTTTTTCATTATGATGACCCATCACCGCCACACGTGCGGCAATGCCATTACCAAAATCTTTGTTACCATCTAAGGTAATACGTTGGTAATTATCCGTACCGCCAGCAACTGAACCTTCTAAAGAATCACCTGCTTTCGCGACTTTAGAAATCATGTTGATGCTACCGCCAGTCGTACCGGCACCGCCCATTGCAGAAGAAGAGCCTTTGGTCACTTCAACCTGTTCGACCGCAAACATTTCACGGTTTTGTGAAGTCGCGCTACGAACTCCATCTACATACATTGAGCTTTCAGAGTTATAACCACGAATAAATGGACGATCGCCATTCGGGTTGCCACCTTCACCCGCACCCAAAGTAATACCAGGTACAGTACGTAAAGCATCAGAAAGTGTAGTGACTTGAGTGTCTTCAATCAGTTGCTTAGAAATGACTGATACAGATTTAGGTGTATCCAGTAAAGGTGCAACAAATTTCTTATTTGCGGAATTATCTACTTTTAAACTTGGTGTCTGTTCAGCTTTAACTTCTTGATGAATAGTTTCGAGCTTGACCACATTTTCATCAGCCACAGCATTTACGGTTACAATCGAGAGGGAAGAGGCAATCGCCGATGAAACGAGTTTTTTACGTGATTTGATAAACGACATGTGGGAACCCGAAAAAAAGCTTAAAATTTATGTATGCGAATAATAATAATTCTTATTTAAATTAAGAATTACTTGCCGATAGGAAATGACGATTTTAAGAATTGTATTAATTGGTTTGATCAATGTGATAGTGTATCAAAATGTTTCTAAGTTAATGTATTTAAAATAGATCTGATTAATAGATTATTATCGTTACTTTTATTGAGATTATTAGAGTTTAAAAATTTTGAAGAAAAGATAAAGAAAAGTTTACTAAAAGTCCTATAAAAATCCATAAATGCCGATGAATGAGATGATCTGTCCAGTTTGAGTAATCAATATATCTACTCTTATTTGAGGGAAGGGATATTTAATCAAAGAAAAATGAATTTGACTGAATAAATTTGATTATTACAGCATCAATAAAGACGATTCAAGTATTGTGTTTTGTATATCTGCAAATGTTGTCATATAATGTGGCACATTTTTATAAACCTGTTATTACCAAATATATAGAGGAAGCCATGCAAGTAACTTCTGAAGCGGTTTCGGGCGTTGCCCGTCGTTTAAATGTTTCTGTACCGACGAGCCGTATTAATGAGCAATTTGAAGCTCGTTTAAAACGCACTGCTAAAACTGCGAAGATCAACGGCTTCCGTCCAGGTAAAGTACCTGTAAACGTAGTTCGTCGTGAATACGGCGCTGGTATCTACCAAGAAGTTGTCAACGACATCATTCGTGACACAGTTTTCGAAGCAATCCAACAAGAAAAAATCAACGCTGTTGGTATGCCAAACATCGAAAAAACTGAAATGAAAGATGATGCTTTAGTTTATGAAGCGACTGTTGAAGTTTATCCAGAAGTTGAAGTGAAATTCGAAGGTCTGGAAGTTGAACGTAAAGCGTCTGAAGTAAATGATAAAGACGTTGAGAAGATGATTGAAAATCTTCAAAAACAACGCGCTTCTTGGGCTGAAACTAAAGGCATGGCTAAAAAAGACATGCAAGTAACTTTCGACTTCGAAGGTACTGTTGATGGCGAAAAATTTGAAGGCGGCGCTGCGCAAGACTTTAAACTTGTTTTAGGTTCTGGTCGTATGATCCCTGGCTTCGAAGATGGCATCATCGGTATGAAGAAAGGCGAAGAGAAAGTGATCGATGTTACTTTCCCTGAAGATTACCAAGCTGAAAACCTTGCTGGTAAGCAAGCTCAATTCAAAATCAATGTGAAACTTGTTGAAAAACAAAAACTTCCAGAAATTGATGCTGAATTCCTGAAAATCTTTGGTATTTCTGAAGAAGATGGCGTTGAAAAACTGAAAGCTGACGTTCGTAAAAACATGGAACGTGAAGTGAAAAACGGCCTGCGTAACCAGGTTAAAGGCGCAACTTTCGATGCACTTGTAGCTGCAAACGAAGTTGAACTTCCATCTGCAATGGTTGCTCAAGAAATTGACCGTCAACGTCAACAAATGATCCAGCAGTTCACTCAACAGTTCGGTGCTCAAGGCGCGAAAGCATTTGATTCAAGCATGCTTCCAGATGACCTGTTTAAAGAACAAGCTGAGAAATCAGTTAAACTTGGCGTATTGGTAAGCCGTATTCTTGCTGATGCGAAAATCGAAGTAGATCAAGCGCGCGTTGAAGCTTATATCGAAGATATGGCTTCTTCTTACGAAGATCCAAACGAAGTAATCGAATACTTCAAAAATGACAAGCAACAACGTGCTCAAATCGAAGCAGTTGTACTTGAAGACCAAGTTGTTGATCACATCCTGGCATCTGCTAAAGTGACTGATGCGACTGTAAGCTATGAAGACTTATTGAAAGAGCAACAAGCTCGTCAACAAGGCTAATTCAAGCTTTCCATAAAAAGGCGCTTCGTGCGCCTTTTTTCATATTAGTAATTTCTTGACATATCTGATTTTCACAAAACTAATGCAAAAAATATGATGGAATTATTCGCGATTATTTTGCAATTTCATTGATTATCCCTCATATTGTGATTATGGATTAAGTCACAAAAATTTAGGAATAAATAAACCTATGTATGTTCCAACGATTGAAAACGCTTTAGTGCCAATGGTGGTAGAACAATCCTCTCGTGGTGAGCGTTCTTTTGATATTTATTCACGCCTTTTACGTGAGCGGGTAATTTTTCTGACAGGTGAAGTTGAAGACAATATGGCCAACCTGATCGTTGCGCAAATGTTGTTTTTAGAAGCTGAGAACCCAGATAAAGATATTCATTTATATATCAACTCACCGGGTGGTTCAGTGACTGCTGGCATGGCGATCTACGATACCATGCAGTTTATTAAACCGGATGTTGTGACTTACTGTATGGGTCAGGCAGCATCAATGGGTGCATTCCTGCTCAATGCAGGAACTAAAGGCAAACGTTACTGCCTTGAAAATGCACGTGTCATGATTCACCAGCCTTTGGGTGGTTTCAAAGGCCAGGCATCAGATATTGAAATTCACGCACGTGAAATTCTGTTCATTAAAGAACGTTTAAACCGTTTAATGGCTGAACATAGCGGTCAGGACTATGAAAAAGTGGCACGCGATACAGACCGTGACAACTTCATGACTGCTCAGCAAGCGAAAGAATACGGTCTTGTGGATGAAGTTCTAACGAAACGTCCATAAGTTTTAGAGATTGAGATATTGGAGTAAATATGTCCGAACATCCTCAAGGACAAAAGCATTGTTCATTTTGCGGTAAAACGCAGTCTGAAGTCGGAAAGCTGATTGCAGGCGAGGACGCATACATTTGTAATGAATGTGTGGACGTATGCTTAGATTTGGTTCAAACCAGTCAACAGGTCGAAACCAATGACTGGGCGAACCGTCCTTTACCGAAACCGCATGAAATCCGTGCGGCGCTCGATCAATATGTGATTGGTCAGGACGTAGCGAAAAAGACATTATCTGTGGCCGTATACAACCATTACAAACGTCTGAAAGTACAGACCAATGGTAAGAAAGCAGATGATTCCGTTGAAATTGCCAAAAGTAATATCCTGCTGGTCGGTCCGACCGGTTCAGGCAAAACCTTGCTGGCACAAACCCTTGCCCGTCTTCTGGACGTTCCATTTGCCATGGCAGATGCAACAACCCTAACTGAAGCAGGTTATGTGGGTGAAGATGTTGAAAACATTGTACAAAAGCTTTTGCAAAAAGCTGATTATGATGTCGAAAAAGCGCAAAAGGGTATTATCTATATCGATGAAATCGACAAGATTACCCGTAAATCTGAAAACCCATCCATTACTCGTGATGTATCAGGTGAAGGCGTACAGCAAGCCTTGCTGAAAATGATCGAAGGTACGGTTGCTTCAATTCCACCACAAGGTGGTCGTAAGCATCCGCAGCAGGAATTTATTCAGATTGATACCTCGAATATCCTGTTCATCTGTGGCGGTGCATTCTCAGGTCTTGAGAAAATCGTACAGCAGCGTCAGGAGAAAGGTGGTATTGGCTTTACTGCAGAAGTCCGTAATAAAGACGAAAGCAAAAAGTTGTCTGAATTGTTCCGTCAGGTCGAAGCGACTGACTTAGTGAAATTTGGTCTGATTCCAGAATTCATTGGTCGTTTACCCGTGATTGCGACTTTGGATGAGCTCGATGAAGAAGCTTTAATGCAGATTCTGACTGAGCCGAAGAATGCATTAACTCGTCAATATAAACATTTGTTTGAGATGGAAAATGTGGACTTGGTCTTTGAAGATTCAGCACTACGTGCCGTTGCGAAAAAAGCACTGGAACGTAATACTGGTGCGCGTGGCCTGCGTTCGATTCTGGAAAATTCATTGCTAGAAACCATGTATGACCTGCCGAGTCGTAGCGATGTAGGCACCGTGGTGGTGAATGAAGCTGTCATTAATGGTGAAGCTGCACCAGAATTTCGTGCTGAACGTCAACCACATGACGAGCCAGAAACAGCGGCAAAAGTTGATTTAAAGGTGGTGAATAGCAAATCTGCTTGATTGCTATTCGTCAGAAACGTGCGAAAACCCCGTGTTTTCGCACGTTTTTTATTTCCAAAAGATAAAAGCAGATGCTAATCTCAACATCTAGGCGTGGACGCCGAAAGCTATAAAAATATATCGCAAAGCACTTGCATACAAGAATAAAGACGCAGTGAGGGATAAGCATGCGTGGAGTCGCAATGGTGCTCATCGGCAGTTTGGCGCTGATGGGTTGTCACGGTAAAAAAGCTGTAGTTGAGCCTACACAGCCACTCAGCACTTTAAAAAATATTGATCTTGAAAAAAAACCAGGCTTCGTCGAACAGCATCGGGTGGGGATGTTCACAATTGGCGGCTGGGTCAACCAGAAACAGGGCAATCATTTTCAGGCAGTTAAACCTCAGCATGAGGATGCAGCAATTGTTTATTTATACCGCCCGGATTCCAAATGGAACCGTCAGGAAATTGTCGCTGCCAGCCTATTTATCAATCAGCATCGTATTCCGAGTTTATTGCATAATCATCATTACTGGATTGAGTTACCTGCAGGCACTTATCGCTTGAGTACCAGCCGTCCTTTAGGTGCTTTGCACTTCCAGAAACCTAAATATCTGGACTTTACCGTAGAAGCGGGTCAATCCTATTTTATTAAGTATGATGAAGAAAATCTAAGCACCCGTCGTAGTGTTCCGGGACCTTTGATGCTGATGCCGAGCAGTGTGGGCCTCAATGAAATTGCTTTTACCCAGTTAAAATCGGACAGTTTTAACTTTTTTGCACAGGATCAGGAAACTGGGAAAATCCGCAAGAAAGCTCAGAAAATTAAGGCAACTGAATATGATCCATCTACAGATGTACAGTTAACCACACCGTTTAAACTCTGGGATCCAAGAACCTGGTAATTAATTTTAAAATTCCAATAAAAAAGCACCCATTAAGGGTGCTTTTTTATATAGCTTAAATTAACCCGCAGCAGCGTCAACTACTGGAATTTTGCCAATTTTCGCTTGCCAGATTTTTGGAGCAGTCGCGTGTACAGATGTACCATTTACGTCAACTGCTACAGATACAGGCATATCTTTCACTACAAACTTGTAGATCGCTTCCATGCCCAAATCAGCAAATGCAACCACTTCAGCTTCACGGATTGCTTTAGATACGAGGTATGCAGCACCACCAACCGCCATGAGGTAAGTCGCTTTGTTGTCTTTAATTGCTTCAACAGCAGCAGGACCACGGTCCGCTTTACCGATCATGCCATAAAGACCAGTTGCTTCTAATACCTGACGAGTGAATTTATCCATACGAGTTGCAGTTGTTGGACCTGCAGGACCTACAACTTCGTCACCCACTGGATCAACAGGACCTACGTAGTAGATGAATTTGCCTTTTAGATCAACAGGGAGTTCTTCACCGTTGTTCAGCATGTCTACCATACGTTTGTGTGCAGCATCACGGCCAGTATAGATTGTACCGTTTAGAAGCAGCGTATCACCTGGTTTCCAAGAGTTCATTTCTTCTTGAGTGATGTTGTCTAGGTCAACACGTTTAGAAGATGAAGAATCCCAAGTGACTGATGGGTAGTCTTCAAGGCTTGGTGCTTGAATATGCGCAACGCCTGAACCATCAAGTGTGAAGTGTGCGTGACGGGTTGCAGCACAGTTCGGGATCATGCCGACTGGTTTGCCCGCAGCGTGACAAGGGTAATCTTTGATCTTGATGTCTAGAACAGTGGTTAAACCACCAAGACCTTGAGCACCAATGCCCAATGCGTTTACTTTCTCGAAGATTTCGATACGAAGTTCTTCAAGTTTGTTTTGTGGGCCACGACGAAGCAATTCGTCCATGTTGATCTCTTCCATCAATGCTTCTTTTGCAAGCATCATGGCTTTTTCAGCAGTACCACCAATACCGATACCCAGCATACCAGGAGGACACCAGCCTGCACCCATAGTTGGAACAGTTTTTAATACCCAGTCCACGATTGAGTCAGACGGGTTCAACATTGCCAGTTTAGATTTGTTTTCTGAACCACCACCCTTAGCAGCAACAGTGATGTCTACTTTGTTACCTGGAACAAGTTTGTGATAGATCACAGCAGGCGTGTTGTCTTTGGTGTTCTTACGGCCAAAAGCAGGGTCAGCCAGTACAGATGCACGAAGTACGTTAGAGTTTTCAAGATAACCTTGACGTACACCTTCGTTGATCGCATCGTCCAGGCTCATGGTTAAATCAAATTTAACGTCCATGCCCACTTCAACAAATACGTTGACGATACCAGTATCCTGGCAGATAGGGCGGTGGCCTTCTGCACACATGCGTGAGTTAATTAAGATTTGCGCGATCGCATCTTTCGCAGCTTTGTTCTCTTCACGGTCGTACGCACGGCTCATCGCTTGGATGAAGTCTTGTGGATGATAGTAAGAAATGAACTGAAGCGCATCTTTAACCGATGTGATCAAGTCATCTTGCTTGATAATAGTTGTCATACAAATATCTCTTGAGCGGGCTGTTAGCTAGCGGGCTAAATTATAAGACAAATGAATCCGGTTGTGGGCGTTTTGCAGGGACATTGGCCAAAAGTTTATAGTTTAAGCAATAAGGAAAATTACTTTGGCTGAAAGATTGGTTAAAAATGACAGGTTTTTGTCATATTTACTGTCATATTTCAGCTTAAAATTTATTGGAATATAATTAAATATATTCTAAATATATGATTTTTATTAATTAATTAAAATTATGAAAATTTCATCATTGTCATATAACTGTCATAAAACTTTTACATAATGCGCTTATCAAATGAATGATGAGTTTTCTTTATGACCCTGACTAGTGTATTGATGGTAATTGCTTTTAGTCTTTATATCGCTGCTACTTGGTTCTACGGCCAGAAAGAAGATCAAGCTTAAGCTTTATCTTCTTTTTTACATTTTAAGAGCTAAAAAATTAGCCTATCTTCAAATCTTCAAATCTTCAAATCTTCAAATCTTCAAATCTTCAAATCTTCAAATCTTCAAATCTTCAAATCTTCAAATCTTCAAATCTTCAAATCTTCAAATCTTCAAATCTTCAAATCTTCAAATTACCTTAATAAAAAAACAATATTTCAATCATCTTGGCCTTGCCACAACATGCCTGTGACACAGTTATTTTTCTTCATTACATTATTAACCCAGAAAAACCCAAAGCCTGAAAACCCTTACACACAGCCAATTTTTTAGGGCTTAGACTGAGGTCTCTCAACTTCTATAAATAGGGCAATTGGAATGAGTAACTTTAATACAAATGACATCAAAGAACATGCTTCAGTAATTGCTTCAGATGGTACTCAAGTTGGTAAAGTGGATCATTTAGAAGGTCAGGACAAGATTAAATTGACAAGAAGTGATGACGAGAATAATGAGCATCATCTGATCCCGATCAGCTGGGTAAGTGAAGTGAAAGATGACAGTGTGATCTTGAATAAAACAGCAGAAGATGTGCACAAAGAATGGACCACGGTATAAGCATGATCTTTGCCTGACTTATTCTGGTTTGGCTTAAATAGTCAAACTGGATTTAAGTTTAAAATAGGCAAGTCTGATCTGTTAAAGTGGTAAATGCCAGCCTGTTCAGCTGGCATTTCTTTTGTGTCATCAATCTGTTTATTTTAGTTTTATTTACTCATAGAGCAGATTAAGAACCTGCATAATTTTTTGAGCTAGATAATCTGTAGATTATAGAACGTCTAATGATTACCGAGAAAACTTATAAAATAGATCAATAAAAAAACCACCCGATCTTTTGACCGGATGGTTGTGGAGTGTTAAAGAAAATTAACTAGCTTGCTGATCAGCCTGAATCGCAGTTAAAGCAATGGTAAATACAATGTCATCGACCAGCGCACCACGTGACAGGTCATTCACCGGCTTGTTCAAGCCTTGCAGCATCGGACCGACACTCACGACATTTGCTGCACGTTGTACCGCTTTATAAGTGGTGTTACCAGTATTTAGATCAGGGAAGATAAACACATTAGCACGACCAGCTACTTGTGAATCTGGTGCTTTCTGACGACCCACACTTTCAACTGAAGCGGCATCGTATTGCAGTGGACCATCAATCAACAGATCAGGACGACGCTGTTTCGCAATCTCAGTCGCTTTCGCCACTTTTTCTACGTCTGCACCTGTGCCTGAAGTCCCGGTAGAGTAAGAAATCATGGCAATACGTGGATCAATGCCAAAGGCTTTTGCAGAGTCAGCAGACTGAATTGCAATTTCAGCCAGTTGTTCAGCATCCGGATCTGGATTAATCGCACAGTCACCATAAACATAGACCTCATCTGGCAGCAGCATAAAGAATACTGAGGAAACCAGTGAATATTCAGGCGCTGTCTTGATCAACTGGAAAGCAGGACGAACGGTATTGGCAGTCGTATGTACTGCACCAGAAACCAGACCATCCACCTGATCAAGTGCCAGCATCATGGTACCGAGTACGACAGTATCCTGTAGCTGTTCACGCGCCTGCAATTCATTGATTTTGCCTTTACGCAATTCAACCATTTTTTCGACATAATTCTCGCGAATCAGGTCTGGATCAATAATTTCAAGATCGTGCGGTAATTCAATATTGCGTGCTTTAGCAACTTCAACCACTTCTTCCGGTTTTGCCAATAAGATACAGTGTGCAATCCCGCGAGATTGACAGATTGCAGCCGCCTGAATGGTACGTGGCTCATCACCTTCCGGAAGCACAATACGTTTTTTCGCAGTAATCGATTTTTGTACCAGTTCATGACGGAATGCAGAAGGAGACAGACGTGGCTTGTAAGAACCATTGATTAGCTGTGCAATCCATTCTTCATTTAAATGACTGGACACAAAACGAGTGACCTGTTCAGCACGTTCAGTATCATCACATGGAATTTCATTGCTTAAATTGGCCAGACTTTGGGCAGTTTCAAAAGTGCTGAGTGGCGTATGCAGAATAGGCAGACCATGTTTAATCGCTGTCTGGCAGAACTCCAGTACAGCCGAATTTGGCTCATAATGTTCAGTCAGTACCAGACCTGCCAATGGAATGCCATTGCTGCTCGCCAGGCTACTTGCCAGCAAGACATCAATACGGTCTGATGCACTGATAATCAGTTCGCCAGCTACAAATTTATGCAATTCATGTTCAATGTTGGACGCAATTAAACTGCTGTGTAAGACACGGCGCTGTTTTGCTTCACCCAGATTGACCCAGTCTGCTGAAATATGCGCTGCCAGGTCAGAAATACGTGGCACACTTAAAGTATTGCTGAATGGAACCAGACCAATGACTGGAAGCTTTTCAGACCCAATATGGGCATGAGTTTTCTGAATAGCTGCTATAAATTTGTTGGTATCACTGATCAGGCGTAAACCGGGATCAATAGTCACCGGGATATGGGCAGAATCTTCAGGTAAGCCTTTGGTGCGCATAAATAATACGCCAGCCATACGGGTAGAAGAGGACCCACCCAGATAACGTAATTGGCTTTCAATTTTTTCAGCTGCCACTTCAGGCTGGTTGATATCAGCATTGCTGACAATGATGACTTTGGCATCGAGTGCCTGCGCCAAGGCTGCATTAAAGCTTGGCGCAAAGGTATCGCGGCTATTGGGTACCAAACCTTCAACAATAATCAGGTCGTGATTTTTGGCAATCTCACGATGCAGGCGTACTGCATCTTCAAGCAATTCATCTGTTTCACCAAGATTAAAGCGCTGAATCAGACTTTCATAAGCAATCGGTTCAACGGTTTCACTTTGGGATAAATGATGATAGAGTGCTGTAGTGCGATCTGTATCCTGACTTTTTTCCTGTGAAAAAGGTTTCACAAAGCCTGCCTTTACCCCTTGGCATTCTAAAGCATATACCAAACCTAAACAGGCTGAAGTTAAGCCGACGCCTTCCCCGGTCGGCACCAATAAAATCGTTTTCATAAGTAATATCAGTCGCGCAATAATAGAAATTAGGTAAAAGGGAACCGGGCTTGCTTATGCAAGCGCAGCCTCAGGTTCAGACTTTTTTGCAGTGGCTGGCTCCACTTCATTCTCTACCACAGAATGAGTTTCTTTCGCGATTCGGCCTTCTTCATCAGTCGGAACTACCCAGATTTGTGGGCCTGTACCATTATCGATCCGGCCTTCAGTACCGCGCTTCAAACTGCTATTAGCATCTTTATCCAGGTTGAAACCGAAATGTGGTAAATAAGCCATGGTTTTTTCACGGATATAAGCCGAGTTTTCACCAATACCACCGGTAAAGAACAGACCATCAATACGTGGCAGACCACAGCTTAAAGCAGCTAAAGATTTCGCCAGACGGTAGCAGAATACTTCAATCGCAAGTGTCGCATCTTCATTGCCTTGTTCTGAGGCTTCAATCAGAGTACGCATGTCATTAGACAGGTTGTCAGACAAACCAAGCAAGCCACTTTCTTTATTCAGCATCTTGTCAATTTTATATACATCCCAGCCTAGGTTTGCAGCCAGGAAGCTATGCAAACTTGGATCGACATCACCACTACGGGTCCCCATCACCACACCTTCAAGTGGCGTCAGACCCATTGAGGTATCTACACTTTGGCCATTCCACACCGCACAGGTCGAACTACCATTACCGAGATGCGCTGTTAACCAGCCACCTTGCTTAAAGCTGCCCGCCAGTTCAGAACCGCGATCGGACACATAAGCATGGCTAGTACCATGGAAACCATAACGACGTACGCCATATTCGGTATAAAGGAATTTAGGCAGCGCATAACGGTAAGCATGTGCCGGCATGGTTTGATGGAAAGCAGTGTCGAATACTGCGACTTGTGGCAAGTCTGGGAATAAACGCTTAGTTGCTTCGATCCCGATCAGGTGAGCCGGGTTGTGTAAAGGCGCAAGTGGAGTTGCTTCGCGAATTTTTTCAATAATCTCGTCAGTAATCAGTTCTGCCTTGGTCAGGCTGCCGCCATGTACCACACGGTGACCAATCGCATCCGGCTTATAGTTCGCCAGACGCTCTAAACCTACTTCTAACGCTTTTTTATGATCTGCAAAAGGAATATGAATATCGACTGGTTCATTGCCGACAGTCACACCTTTAATACGGGCATTTTCTGTGCCTAAGTTCTCAGCTAAGCCGTGAATACGGAAATTCTTTTCTTCAAGCAATAGGGCAAACTTGATTGAAGAAGAGCCACAATTAATAACTAATACTGATTTAGACACGATTGTTTACCCGATTCTAATTAAAATTCTCATCCATTTCGTTGACCTGTCTGCTGGCAAAAGCGACACAAGATAGGTCTGTGATCATGTTTTAACATGGGTTTTTTTACTGTCCTAGATAGACTTTAGCCGATTAGACTTAAGCATTATCGACCACAGCGACAATAATAATTAAAATTTATCAGTTCATAGTTTTCATTTATAAATAAAATACTGCTAAAAAATGATCTATTAAACTGTAGCTTATATTTCTTAAAAATAATGTTTATTTATTCTATCTTTTAGGTATGGATATGAAGAAATTATATGCAATTTTATAAAGGCTGCATATTTACTTGAGCATGTCTTTTATTCATTCAATGCATAAAAAATCAGCCTTGCGAACAAGGCTGATTTTATTATCTATTTACTGGCGAATCTGACCATCACCGAAGACTACCCATTTCTGGGAAGTCAGGCCTTCTAGGCCAACCGGGCCGCGGGCATGAATCTTATCCGTCGAAATACCGATTTCCGCTCCTAGGCCATATTCGAAGCCGTCAGCAAAGCGGGTAGAGGCATTGATCATGACTGAACTCGAATCTACACCAGCTAAAAATTCACGAGCGATACTGTAATTTTCAGTGATGATTGAATCGGTATGATGCGAGCCATATTTATTGATATGTTCAATGGCTTCCTCAACACCCGATACGATTTTAACTGCCAGAATCGGACCTAGATACTCGGTGTACCAGTCTTCTTCTGTTGCGGCAACTACCTGATTGCCCAAGATACGCTGGGTTTCACGACAACCACGAAGCTCTACCTGTTTTTCCTGATACAGCTCAGCAATTCGAGGCAGGAAATCTTCAGCAACTTTTTCATCAACCAGCAAAGTTTCCATGGCATTACATACGCCATAACGATGGGTTTTGGCATTCAAAGCAATGGGTAGGGCTTTGAGCAGATCAGCCTGTGCTTCGACATAGACATGACAATTCCCGTCCAGATGTTTAATCACAGGTACACGCGCTTCTTCAGTAATGCGTTCAATTAAGCCTTTGCCACCACGCGGTACGATCACATCGACATATTCAGTCAGGGTAATCAGCTGGCCAACCGCAGCACGGTCAGTCGTATTGATCACCTGAACTGACGCTTCAGGTAAGCCTGCCACTTTTAAGCCATGCTGGATGGCAGTTGCAATGGCCTGGTTAGATTCCAGAGCTTCTGAACCGCCACGCAGAATAATCGCATTTCCAGATTTCAATGCCAGTGAAGCAGCCTCCAGAGTTACATTGGGACGCGATTCATAAATCATGCCCACTACGCCCAAAGGCACACGCATCTTGCCAAGCTGAATCCCTGTAGGACGGTAAGCCATATCAGTGATTTCACCAATTGGATCTTTCAGGCTGATCACATCTTTCAGGCCCTGTAACATACCTTTAAAGCGTGCGGGGTTGAGTTCTAAGCGATCAAGCAGGGCACTATCCAGATTGTTCTGGTGAGCTTTATTCATATCAATCTGGTTAGCAGCCAGAATAGCAGCTTGACTGTTTTCTAAAGCGGTATAAATTGCTGACAATGCGCTGTTTTTAGTTTGGGTAGACGCACGAGCCAAAATGCGAGAAGCCTGGCGTGCCTGCTGTCCTACCGTTTGCATATATTGTTCAATAGACTCTTGCATAGCGGTTCAATCACTTAGAAATTTCACTTTGATATTAACAGTCTGATGCCGGACAATGAAGCCCAACACTTAAAAATCATAAGCTTTTCACTGTTTCTAAACATTTTGAAATTGTTTTATCTTTAAAAGCAGATAAGTGGTTGTCGAATCAGTTGCTTGTGAAAAGCCGCTCTGTATAGAATGAAATGTAGCGACATAGATGTCATTGATATAATTACTACAGCGCAGGATGCGTGTTCAGGATAATCGGAATAATCCTGAAGCATAAGATCTGTAAATAATGACTTGCACAATAAAAATAAGGCAAGGACGGAGGAAAGGAATATGAATTCCATTATCCAGATGGATGCCCAGGCATTGGACCAACATAGCCATTACGGTTTTTTTGATCTTTATGATAAGCACAGTTTCAAGCAACCAGCACGTACGACATGGATCGATGGCTGGAAAATCGAGTATATGGCCATTGCGCGTCCTGATACTTTACATATGCGCCCAATGGTGATTATTGGGGGAGCTTTTCAGAACTTTAATTCTTACAAATATTGTGTAGAACAGTTATTTGATGCGGGACCTATTATTTTAATTGATTTACCTTCCATGGGGGCCAACCAGCAAATTACTAACGTTGATACCGGCTTATCTGCAGGAACACTTGAACTGGAAGATCTGGCAGCGATGCTAGGCCAATGGCTGGAGCAGATGCAACTGCCTAAGGTGGCTATTCTAGGGATGTCTTTAGGTTCAGTGGTGGCTTCCTGCCTGGCAGATCAGCGTCCTGAACTGGTAGACCGTATGATTTTGATGGGTGTAATGCAGAAAACCCGCAAAAGCTGGCGCATGCTGCTGGAAGAATCTTTGCATTTAATGAAAGAACAGCGCATGGACGAATTTGGCCAAGCGGTGATTCTGTACTTGGTCAATCATGCACGTTTAAAAGAAACCCGCATGTCACCAACAGCAAAACGGCTGTTCTTTAAGCAGATGTCCGAGTTTACAGCGACAGAACAGGACCGCTATGACATCAACTGTAACCGTCTTTTAAGACTGACCAATGTACCGATTCCTCAATGCAAAGTTTTGGTGGCTTGCGGGCAGTATGACAGCTTTACCTTGCCGCATGAAAATGCCAATTTTGCCCTGCAATGTCCAAATATGCAGTATGTGCAGATTGCTTCTGCAGATCATGTACCTCAGTTACAGCGCCGTAAAGAAACCATGCATCTATTTGCAACTTTCCTGCGTGATGAGCCGGTTGATCAACTCGAAGGTATTATCCCGTTCACCCGTGAACAGATGCAGCAGATCGAACGACGTGGGGAAGAGCGGATTACGGTTCAGGATCCACAGCGTTATTTAAGTCATCGTCATTCTGATCTGGTATTCAAGGCAGAAATTATCGATATGAATTTCTTTGGGGTGTTGCTGGAATTAGAACCTGGATTAACTGATCAGGCAGCCGCGTATCCACGTGATCTGGCTTTACATCTGGAAGATGAAGAAGGCGAGTTCAAGATCGAATGTCTGATCTTCGAACATGATGACACTCAGTTACGTGCCTTGTTCAAGCATGGCAGTTTTGATGTAGCAGAGCGTTTATTACGCTTTGTCCAGAAAGAGAAAGCAATTCAACAGGCTGAAGTATTCGATGCAGTCATCTAAAACAATAGAATTCATAAAAAAACAGCGTAATTAAACGCTGTTTTTTTTCACCGCATGAATCATCCAGACTAAATCGCCCAAATGTTCATCCTGTTCATAATGAGGACTCTGCTGTCGAGGTTCTGCAAAATAACGTTGTGGCTGTTCGACCTCCACCCGCATAAACCCAGCTTGCTGAAAAAACTGCTGTAGTTCTTGGGGCGATTTAAAATGAAAGGTGAATGCACTGCGTGAGATAAATTTTAGCAGACGACTACAGGCCCAGATAAAGCTTGCCAGTCTGTTTTTGACCGGTTCAGGGTAAATATCACTGAGATAATGCACTTCACTGAAACCTTGACCATATTCGTTAATACCTTTGAGCAAGGTAAACAGCATTTTTTGATCAAAGTAATTGATCAGGCCTTCATTAATAATGACTAAAGGCTGCTGCGGGTCAAAGACTTTAAAAATATTCGCCAGTTCTGCACTAAAAATATCGCCGCTCAATACTTCCGGGGCATCCTGATCAATCTGCTGCAAAGCATTAGTTTTGATCTTGGCCATATCGGGCAGATCCAATTCCCGATAATTAATCCCGGGAAATTTCTGTCTAAAATTCCAGCTGCGTGGGGATAAGCCACTGGCAATTTCCAGTACCTGTAATTGAGGATATTCACTAATTAACTGACCTAAGTGTTCGTCAATCATTTGATGACGCTGTTTCAGGGTGGTGCGCATACTGCCACCTACATGACGCTCAGCCCATGACTCCAATGGATGAACCAGTTTGGCAAGGAATTTACCTTTAGAGGTGGCAAATACCGGATGTGAAATCCCCATTTTGTACCAGATATAGCCGGTATAGTGTGCAGTAAAAGAAATATGGCGATGTTGTGAAAGAGATTCTGTCATGTCGTCCTGACCTTATTGTTGTTTTAATTCAATGCTGCTCATCAATATAGCAGTCTTTTCAACATGATAATAAAAAAGGAACACCTTGTCGTGTTCCTTTGTCGTATTCAGATCATTTAAAAATTACAGAACCTGATCTTTAAACTGGCTGATTTCATCACGGATCTGGCGCCATTCATCTCCAAGATCCAGCTCAGTACCGATCTGAATCTCTGGAATTTTTCCGCGCATGCGTTCCAGACGCTGCTGATTGGGCAGTGGCAGCTCCTGAATGCCCTCAAGCGCAATACATTGTGCTGCGCGATCATTGCAGACCAATCCCATATCACAACCTGCTTTCAATGCTGCCTGAATACGGGCATCGGCACCGCCAGCCACACAGGCAGCCTGCATGCTTAAATCATCCGAGAACAGTACGCCGTCGAAGCCAAGTTCTTGACGTAACACTTTCTGAATCCAGAATTCTGAGAAACCGGCTGGATTTGGATCAACCTGACTATAGATAACATGGGCAGGCATAAGCGCATCGAGTTGTGATTGTAACTGGATAAAAGTCTGCATATCCTTTTGCTGGATTTCTTCATAGCTGCGCATATCAATGGCAGCGGCCACATGCGAATCGGCCTTAACCGAACCATGTCCCGGGAAATGCTTACCGGTCGAAGCCATGCCAGCACGTTTCATACCTTTCAGAAAAGCACTAGCTAGTGGAATAATATCCTGAATATTTCTGGCAAAGCTACGGTCGCCAATCACATCACTAATATCATTCAGATCTAGTACAGGCGCAAAACTGAAGTCAATTCCGACAGCCAGTACTTCAGTCGCCATCAACCAGCCACATTTCTCGGCCAGTTCCAGCGCTTTTTCACGATCCGTCTGATAAAGCTCACCAAATTTGCCCATGGCAGGCAGCAGGGTAAAACCCTGTTTCAGGCGCTGTACCCGGCCACCTTCCTGATCCACTGCAATCAGAATGTCTGAACGAACCTGACGCATATGATCAGTCAAAGCGCGGACTTGGGCAGGAGATTCAATATTGCGACCGAATAAAATCACACCACCGACTTGTGGTGCACCCAAGAGTTCAATATCTTCTTGAGTAAGGGTAGTGCCTGCGATGTCGAGCATCAATGCGCCAATCATATGCGGAATCCATTTTAGAATTTTCGGGGAAAACAATACCTGAATTCTGCAATGATTTGCTACACTTTGTCAGCACAGAATATGATAAAACTACACGACATAAACATATTAAGTTGTTTAAGATGCTGAATACTTTAAGTTCTGCTCGAAAAGCAACACGGTCAAATTGGTCTTGAGGCCAAGGAAGTACGAATTATTTATGAAATTTCAAACAATAGCTTGTGCAGTTGCGATTGCGACAGGCGGATTATTTTTTACCCATGTGGTGAATGATGCAATTGCAGCTGATGGTAAAGAAGTAGTCAGCAAAGCAGTGCTTCAACCTTCTCAAGAACAGGCATTGGTATCCCGACAACTGGCAACTCTCGTTGATCGCCAACATTATTTGAATATGCGTCTGGATGCTCAGACTTCACAGCGTATCTTTGATTTTTATATTGATAGTCTGGATGCAGATCACAGTCTTTTTCTGGCATCTGAAATAGAAGATTATAAAAAACGCTATGGCGCTACTTTTGGTGCCAATCTGAAAGCTGGTAATTTGTCTGGCCCTTATGAAATTCATGCGCAGTATCGTGAGCGTTTAGCCCAGTTCTATACCTTTATGCTGGAAGAACTGAAAAAACCGCAAAATCTGAACCAGAAGAATGTATATATTGAAACGGATCGCGAAAAGGCGCCGTTCTTTAAAACTCAGGCTGAACAACGTGCTCACTGGTCAAAAATGCTGGTCTCTCAGCTGATTAACCTGACGATCAGTAAGGAAGAAGAGCAGGCCAAGCAAAATGCACTTAAAGCCAATCCTGAACTGGCGAATGGTCAGGACCTAACTGGGCCGGAAGATTTAACGCCTGCTCAAACCCTGACTAAGCGTTATACCCGTCAGTTAGAGCGTCTCAGCCGGATCAAGAGTGATGATGTGCTGGACAAAACCCTGAATGCGATGATGCTGACTTATGATCCGCACAGTAATTATTTCCCGCCTGTAGATGCGATGGAGCTGAACCGTCAGACTACATTGCAGCTGGAAGGGATTGGAGTGTCGATTCGCCCGGAACGTGGTAATGAAGATTACACCAAGATTGAAACCATTGTAGAAGGTGGGCCTGCCAGCAAATCAGGACAGGTAAAATCAGGTGACCGTATTGTTGGCGTTGCTCAAGACGGCGAACAGATGGTTGATGTAATTGGCTGGCCAAGCAATGAAATTGTTGGTCTGATTCGTGGTAAGCGCGGCACCAAAGTAACACTGAAGTTACTAGGCCCGGGTGCGACCATGGGACAGGCGCGTAATGTCAGTCTGGTACGTGATGTGATTCAGGAAGAAGATGCCGGGGTTAGAACCCGTACCGTGGAAATCCAGCGTGATGGTAAAAAATATCAATATGGTGTGATTGAAATTCCATCTTTCTATCTGAACTATCGTGCCCGTCGTGCGGGTACCGACTACCGTTCCGTATCAGAAGATACCAATAAGGCCCTGAAAGAGCTGGCTGCGAAGAATGTTGCCGGTATTATTGTAGACTTGCGCAATAACCCGGGTGGTTCACTTGAAGAAGTGGCACGTATGCTGGGACAGGTGATCAAGTCAGGTCCTGTGGTTCAGATTCGTGATGGTAACGGTAATGTCAGCGTCTTTGAAGATGATGATGGTGGTGCACAAACTTATGCCGGTCCATTGGCAGTAATGGTGAACCTGGCTTCTGCATCTGCAAGTGAAATTTATTCAGCAGCAATTCAGGATTATGAACGTGGCATCGTGATTGGTAGTACCACAACAGGTAAAGGAACTGCGCAGGTTCAGCTGGATAGCTTGGCACATGGTCAGGCAACACTGACTCAGCGTAAGTTCTACCGTGTGACCGGTGGTAGTACCCAAAACAAGGGCGTGATTCCGGATATCAAGCTGGTCGACATCTATAACGAAGAGTTTGGTGAACGTAAGGCTAAAAATGCCCTAGAGTGGGATACGATTCCAACTGCGCCATTTAAACGTGAAGGTGTGGTGCAGAAATATGTACCGGAACTGGCCAAGTTATCTCAACAGCGTGTCGCCCAGAACCCTCAATTCAAGTATCTGGAACAGCGTACAGCGGCCATGAAAAAAGTCGAAGACCAAAAACGTGTAGTTCTGGATCTGGAACAGCGTAAAGCTGAGTTGCTGGATATCGAGCGTAAAGCTTTAGAAGCTGAAAATGCCCGCCGTGCTGCAACCGGCTTAAAACCTTATCCAAACTGGGAAAGTTATCAGGCTTCTCTGGATGCTATGGTTGAAGCTCGGGCGAAAATGAAAGCCAAAGAGCGTCCGGCATTACCGGAAGAAGAAGCTTTTGTACTGGAAGCCGCGCATGTCTTGGCTGACTATGCTCAAGTACAGTCAAAACAGTAACTTTAACATAAAGTAATATAAGTTCTAAAAACAGCCTATTTCGATAGGCTGTTTTTTTGTGCAAATAAAATGCAATATCAATTAAATATAAAGTGCTATGTAACTAAATAAAAAAGAAAAATTTGTGATTTATGTCGAATAAAAAAGCTGGAATATTAAATTTAATCAATTGATAAAATCTCAAAGACTTCTAATATATAAGCTGAATTTTTTATTTTATCGATTCAGGGCAATTTTAAACTCCACTCCAGCTACTGAAGAGATAAAAATATTGCAATAAATTTTGTATATAGCTTCAAGTTTGAAGCAGTCGGGATGAACTCTGAAAAGAGTATTTTATTTTTTATAGGGCGTAAATTTAGCGGGGAATCGTGCGAATACAGCTGCGCAATAAAATAAAAATGATCGCCCAGATGGAACATTTTATATGATTCATGCTCATCATGATGTCAGTCTGCTCATTGGATCGATGGCTGTGGCATTTATTGCCTGCTATTTGACGCTTACGCTTGAGCAGATGCTATTTCGTAATGTATCGCTAAGGTTGAAAACCCTTATTTTACTGTTCAGCGGTGGCTTGCTGGGGCTAGCAATCTGGGGAATGCATTATGTCGGCATGACGGCAGCTCATTTTCCTGATGCTTATGATATAGATACTGCACTCACCTTAAGTTCTTATGTGATTGGCTTTGTGGGAGCAACCTTTGCCATCTGGCTCACCACCCGTAAAACTTTGCCTTGTGCCCGTCTGATTCTAGGGGCTGTCCTGATGGGGCTGGGTATGTCAGGAATGCACTATGTGGGCATGCTGGGCCTGAATGTTAAAAATCATGTGACTGCCTATCACCCTTTATTAATGATCTGTTCGATTCTGATTGCGACAAGTGGGGCTGGACTCAGTTTCTGGGTGGCATTCAAATATCGACAGGCAGTGCAAAGTACGATCCGGATGAAGCTCGTGGTCGCAAGTATGCTCACGTTGACCATTGTCGGGATGCATTATACGGGAATGGCGGCACTCAGTTTTTATGAAAATGCCCATCCATTGAGCCAGATCAGTCATTCCCACTATGACTTGCTATTTTCAGTCATCCTGATTAGTTGTCTGGTACTGGTGACTGCATTTGGCGTAGCCATGCTGGAGTTACGCTTTGAATCACGTAACCGTCAGCTGATGCTGGCCAATAAAGAGCTGGCGAATCAGGCGATTCAGGATAATCTCACCAAACTGCCAAACCGTTTATATCTGGTCAAATATGCACAATTGCTGTTTTCTGGCCGGCAGCAAGATGCTCAGCATGAAATCGCTTTTTTATATATTGATTTGGATCGCTTTAAAGCCGTGAATGATGTGTTTGGCCATCACGTTGGGGATCAGCTACTGATTCAGCTGGCTTATCGTATTCATCAAATTCTGGGAGATGATTCCAAACTGCTGCGTATCGGTGGCGATGAATTTCTGCTGGTGCTGGAAAATACTACAGTAGAACAGGCCTCGAAAATATCAGAAAAGATTCTGGAACTGATTCAGGAAAGTTTCCAGATCAGTGGCAAGACCATCAATATCTCGGGCAGTATCGGGATCGCCATGTATCCGAAGCATGGCCAGAATCTGCAGGATCTGCTGATCAATGCAGATGCCGCCATGTTGACTTCCAAGTATCAGGGACGGAATACCTATTCTGTTTTTAATTTCTCGACCGATCAGCATGAAAGCAAAAGCCAGAGTAAACTGATCAATGATCTGTATAAGGCAGTAGAAGAACAGCAATTTATCTTGGTTTATCAGCCAAAATTTACCCATGATGAGCAGATCTGTGGTGTAGAAGCGCTAATCCGCTGGAAGCACCCATTGCATGGTTTGCTGGGTCCGAATATGTTTATTCCCGGAGCAGAAAAAACCGGTTTGATTATTCCGATGGGCTACTGGGCTCTAGAGCAGGCCTGCAAACAGATTCAGCTCTGGGAAGCTGATCATGCTGATTTTTTCCCAATCGGCGTCAATTTATCTGCGGTTCAGTTTGAGCATAAGCATCTGATCAGCACACTGGAACAACTTCTGAATCAATATAAAATTGATCCTCAACATTTGATGATCGAGATTACCGAATCGACTGCCATGCATCATATTGATTCGAGTATCCGGACTTTGCAGCAGTTGCGTCAAATGGGCATCCAGTTGGCGATTGATGATTTTGGTACCGGGCATTCTAGCTTCCTGTATTTAAAAAACCTGCCTGTCGATGAGCTGAAAATTGACAAGGAATTTATTCAGGGTCTGAGTGCAGGTTCCAAGGAAGAAATGATTCTTGAAAGTATTATTCAGCTGGCCATTAACCTCGGTTTAAAAGTGACAGCTGAAGGAATTGAAACTGTGCAGCAGGCAGAAATTTTAACCCGTTTGGGCTGTCAGCAGATGCAGGGCTATCTGCTGGGTAAACCGATGGATGTCGAGCAACTTGAAGCTAGGGCTTTTGTTTCTTGAACCCGGTAAATCACTATTTAGAATTTTTTATTATTAAACTAATCAATTGTAAATTATAAAATTTATGTGGTTATCGATTTATAATTTCTAGATTGGGTAGTGAATTAAATCCGTTAAATCGACGAGCCAAAAAAATATCAGTTCAACCAGAAAAGAGAATGGGAAACTGCGATTTCTCCAGTTTATAGGGCTGCTTATTGGCTCTAGAAATCTGCTACAATATCGTCAATTTTTCATATTGATCGTATTTGATCTTGAGCACTGCGGTTCTGCAGTAGGTATTTTCCATGAGTTTTAAAGATGAGTTAGCGGCGCAGGTCGCTCAGCGACGTACATTCGCCATTATTTCCCACCCCGATGCCGGTAAAACTACCATGACAGAAAAACTGCTGTTATGGGGTCAGGCCATTCAGGTTGCAGGTATGGTGAAAAGCCGTAAATCGGATCGTGCAGCCACTTCTGACTGGATGGAAATGGAAAAAGAGCGTGGGATTTCGATCACCACGTCCGTCATGCAGTTCCCGTTCAAGGACAAGATGATTAACCTGCTCGATACCCCGGGACATGAAGATTTCTCGGAAGATACTTACCGTACCCTCACTGCGGTAGACTCAGCGCTGATGGTGATTGACGGTGCAAAAGGTGTCGAGGAACGTACCATTAAATTGATGGAAGTGTGTCGTATGCGTGACACCCCCATCATTTCTTTCGTCAACAAAATGGACCGTGAAATCCGTGAGCCTTTAGAGCTGCTGGATGAAATTGAAAATGTCCTGAAAATTAAATGTGTGCCGATTACCTGGCCACTCGGTACAGGACGTGACTTTGCAGGTGTCTATAACCTGCTCGAAGAAAAGTTCTATGTCTATAAAGCCGGTTTTGGTTCAGTGATTACTGATATCGAAGTTCGTGATGGCTATGATCATGCAGACTTACGTGAAAAAGTCGGAGAGCTGGCTTGGGCGGCATTTGAAGAATCGTTGGAACTGGTACAAATGGCCAATGAGCCATTAGATCGTGAAGAATTCCTGGCAGGCCGTCAAACTCCAGTTCTGTTCGGTACTGCTTTGGGGAACTTCGGTGTCGACCATGTTCTGGATACATTAAGCGAATATGCACCGCCTCCAAAAGCGCATCCAACTCAAGACCGTAAAGTAGAGGCGGATGAAGAAGGTTTCACAGGCTTTATCTTCAAGATTCAGGCCAATATGGACCCGAAACACCGTGACCGTATTGCTTTCATGCGAATCTGTTCAGGTAAGTATGAAAAAGGCATGAAAATGAAGCATGTGCGTATCGATAAAGATATCCGCATTAGCGATGCCTTGACCTTCCTGGCTGGTGACCGTCAGCATCTGGAAGAAGCATGGCCGGGCGATATTATCGGTCTGCATAACCACGGTACCATCCAGATCGGTGATACCTTCACTTCAGGTGAAAAACTGCAATTTACCGGTATTCCGCACTTTGCACCAGAAATGTTCCGCCGTGTCCGTCTCAAAGATCCATTAAAGTCAAAACAGCTGCAAAAAGGTCTGAAAGAGCTGTCTGAAGAAGGTGCGACTCAGGTCTTTATGCCACAAAACAGCAATGACCTGATTGTCGGTGCTGTGGGTGTGTTGCAGTTCGAGGTGGTAGCGTATCGTCTGAAAGAAGAGTACAAGGTGGACTGTATTTATGAGCCAGTGAGCATCAATACAGTACGTTGGGTATCTTGTGAAGATGAGAAAAAATTTAACGAATTCAAGAAAAAAGCCCATGACCAGTTATCTGTTGATGGTGGTGGTCACTTGACTTATCTTGCACCAAGCCGGGTGAATTTACAGCTGATGCAAGAACGTTATCCAGATATCGTATTCCGTAATACACGCGAACACTAAGCCTTCAGGCTTGAAAAATGTTAAACAGCTTCTCCGGAAGCTGTTTTATTTTGTGCTACATTTAAACCACTCATTACTTATATCTCTAAAAAATCATGAAGTTTAGTAAGGAAATCCTGCTCGGTTCAGTCATTGGCTGTAGTTTGTTACTTGGAGCATGTGATAAAAATGAAAAAAAACAGCCAGCTACAGAACAAAAAAAATCTGCAGCAGCCACCCCTGAAGAAAAAGCCAAATTTTTGCCTTACCTGAATATTCAGGAGAAATCGGCCGATATTGCCTTGCCATTTTGTGAAACTAAAAACTGTATTAATCTGGATATTCAGACCTTAAAGACAGCCGATGCCTGGCTAAACCAGTCTATTGAAAAGCAGCAGGCGAAAGTGATTCAGGATCAAATTGGCCTAAAGCAGGATATGAGCCTGCAGCAGGCGGTTAATGCCTATGTAAAAAAATCCGATGCCTGGCAAGCCCAGCTCAAACTGAATAAGGCCTACGAATTATCTCTTTATACCCGTATTCCTTATCAGCGCAATCAATTTGTGTTAATGCAAATTGGGGTAGACAGCACTCAGGAAAATATCCGTGTCAATGAACGCTATTATTTCTTTGTGGCTGATCGTGTGCAGCAAAAAATACTCAGTCCTCTGGATATTATCAATCCTGAACAGCAGTTGCAGATGGACCAAATTGTGCAGCAGGCTTACCAAAAATGGTTAAAGGACAATAATGCAGAAGTCCAGCAGAAAGCTCCAAAAAAACTGTATTGGGGGCAGGCGGACTGGTTCTTTGATCAGGAAGGAATTGGTCTACATTATCGGAGTCAGGAAATTAGCAAAGATGCCAAACAACTGGACATCTATTTAACCAAAGAACAAACACAACAAGTCTTGAAAGTGGATATTTATCAGAATATGTTCTAACAGGTAGGTCCTGCAAGGATAAATGATGATGTTGAACAAAGGTTAATGCATGTCAAATTATAAGAATGTTTTATGTGTGTCAGTATTGGCATCAGCAGTTTTGCTGAGTGCCTGCCAGCCTAAGGAAAGAGAGCCGAAAGAACCTGCTGCACCTGAAGTGGTACAGGCTCAGCCTGAAGTGCTGAAGCTGAGTGGTGATACTGAGAAGCTGAAACTGGCCTTGCCTGAATGTGAAGGAAAAAACTGTCCTGAGATTTCTATTGAGCGATTGAAAAGCAATCAGCCATTTATTGATGAATGGATAGATCAGCAGATTCTGCAGCAGCTACAGGGTATTTTGTCTATTGATGCGATCGAACCGGCGAAAGCATCAGCTGCCAGTGAAGCTGAAGCCGCTGCTTCCGAACCGCAAACTGCATTAGCCAATGTCCAAACTCCGAAACAGCAGCTTGAACAGCAGATTCAGCCGCATATGCAGACTTTCCTGAATCTGGATAAGGAACTGAAAGCACTCAGTGCCAGCCATAGTATCAGCCTGATGATCAAACCGAGAATTCTGCAGTCTGGTGATCCACTCGCGACTGTGGTCTTAAACAGTACTCATTATCTGGGTGGTGCGCATGGCGCTTCTGCTCAAACCTACTACAATTTTGATCTTGAGCAGAAAAAGCTGTTTAAGCTGGACGATATCATTCTGCCTAAACAAAAGGCTCAGCTCGAAGCCAAAGCTTATGAGGCTTTTAAAACCTGGGTGATGGAATCTAAACTGGCCAATGATGTAGCCGAATATGAACAGGCCTGGAAATTCAAACTGACGGATAATTTCTATCTGTCTAAACAGGGACTGGCGCTGCAATATGCTGAATATGAAATTGGTCCTTATGTGGTCGGTTTGCCACGTCTGGTCATTCCTTATGAACAGTTGAATGGCATTTTGAAACCTGAATATCTGCCTCAAACAGAGAACGCTGCTTCAGAAGCCCAGCCTGCAACTCCTGCCAAAGCACGCTGATGGTTTCGTTATTTGATACCCATACCCATTTTGATGTTCCCGATTTTGATCATGATCGGGAACAGCTGGCTTATGCATCCAAAGCAGCAGGGGTGGAGCATCTGGTTTTAATCGGTTTTTTACAGAGCCGGTTTAAGGATTTATTGCAGACGCATCATTTTATTAATCAGTTAGACAATGCGCCTCAAAGTCATCTGGCACCCGGCCTGCATCCATTTTATATTGAGCAGCATCAACCTGAGCATTTACAGGATCTGGAGCAGTTATTAAGCACAGAGCCTTGTATTGCCATTGGTGAAATTGGTCTGGATACTTTCGATAAACGGCATAAACAGCCGGAACTTTTTCAGAAACAGAAAGATTTTTTTGCTGCACAGCTGGAACTGGCGCAGCAGTTTGATAAACCTGTGTTACTGCATATCCGCAAATCCCATGCCGATGTTTTACAGATTCTAAAACAGCATCAGTTTAAACAAGGTGGTATTGCCCATGCTTTTGGTGGCGGGATTGAAGAAGCCAAAGCCTTTATTAAACTGGGCTTTAAGCTTGGGATAACAGGGCAAATCACCAATCCGAATGCCAAAAAACTGCACCAAGTCGTACAGCAGGTAGGACCGGAACATCTGGTGCTTGAAACCGACTGTCCGGACATGACGCCCTTATGTTGCCAGCATTCTACTGAGCAGCGAACTCGCAATACGCCTGCCAATCTGCCTTATGTCCTGCAAGGCCTGGCCAAGAGTCTGCACATGGATCAAGATGAACTGGCACAGCAGCTCTGGAAAAATACCCATCAGGCTTTACATCTAGCGATCTAAGATAAAACCCTACATCGGTCGGAAAGCGTATTTCAATGTATGATCCAGTGAAAAAAGGTGCATTATGCAATTTCTAAAATGCTTGAGACTTGGCATCATGCATATAAATTATTTTGAGTGAGATTCACATGGCACAAGGACTATTGGCGGGTAAGCGCTTCTTGATCGCAGGTATTGCAAGTAAATTATCAATTGCTTTTGGTATTGCTCAGGCATTACATCGTGAAGGTGCAGAACTCGCTTTTACTTATCCAAATGAAAAGCTGAAAAAACGTGTAGATGATTTTGCTGCACAATTCGGTTCGGAATTGGTTTTTCCTTGTGATGTGGCTGTAGATGCAGAAATTGACAATGCATTTGCAGAACTGGCAAAACACTGGGATGGTCTGGATGGTGTCGTACATTCAATCGGTTTCGCACCAGCACATACTTTAGATGGTGATTTTACTGATGTGACGGATCGCGAAGGCTTTAAGATTGCCCATGACATCAGTGCTTACAGCTTTATCGCGATGGCACGCGCTGCGAAGCCATTACTGACTGCACGCCAAGGCTGCCTGTTAACCCTGACTTATCAAGGTTCTGAGCGTGTGATGCCAAACTACAACGTGATGGGTCTGGCGAAGGCCTCTTTAGAGGCAGGTGTACGTTATCTGGCATCTAGCCTGGGTGCAGAAGGTATTCGTGTCAATGCGATCTCAGCAGGTCCAATCCGTACATTAGCAGCATCTGGCATTAAATCATTCCGTAAAATGCTGGATCTGAATGAAAAAGTGGCTCCACTAAAACGCAATGTGACCATTGAAGATGTCGGTAATGCAGCATTGTTCCTGTGCTCACCATGGGCGAACGGGATTACTGGTGAAATCATGTATGTCGATGCTGGTTATAATACAGTGGGCATGAGTGCTGAACTGATGCTGGATGCAGAATAAGTCTCTTTAAGAGATTAATTCTCAGCAGAGAAAAACCCTCAAGTTTTTGAGGGTTTTTTATTTTTAACTCTAATTGTTAATGATGTAAGTCTGATGACAAGGGATACAAGAATTTGGATCAAAATAATTTATCTTTCAGGACTTTCCCACTAAGATGTTTAACATAAAAACAATACAGGACAATTAAGGATGTTTAAAAATTTTTTAATCAGCATGATTTTTGTGATGGGAACTGTGGGGATCACCACGTCGGGCATGGCAGCAGACAATCACTATCATGACAATATGCATGAACTTGACCATCATTTAAAAAATTTCAAATCTGCCAAGGATAGCAAAGAGGCGCGGGCAGCATTGCAAGGCATGCAAAAATCTGTGGAAGTCTGCCAGAAAAATTTACCATCAGGTCTACAAAAGCTAAAATTCAAAGATGCAAAAGTTACGGCTTATCAGGGATTGTTAACTGACTTATTGAAAGAGATTAAACAAGCTGAGCAACTTGTTGCAGCCAATCAGCTAGCCAAAGCCCAAACCCTCACAGTGAAAATGGATCAGATTAAAAAGCAGGGGCATCAAGCCTTTAAATAAGCCATAAAAAAGACCGCAATTACGGTCTTTTTTAACTTCAAGATCAAGTGATTAAGCTTGACCTTCAACAGCAGCAGCTTGCGCACGTTGCATGTTCGCTTCAAATTCAGCATCGAAGTTGATTGGAGTAAGCAGCAATTGCGGGAAGCTACCTTTAGTGACCATATCATTTACCGCTTCACGAAGGAACGGGAACAGAATGTTCGGGCAGTAAGCACCAAGAATGTATGGCAGACGCTCTTCTTCCACGCCATCAATCAGGAAAATCCCTGCTTGAGTCACGTCAACGATAAACGCTGTATCACCTTCATTGGTTGCTTGAACCACAACTTTTAAAGCCACTTCAAAATGAGTCGGATCAATTTTTTCTGCAGAAGAAGAAAGGTTGATGTTTAACTCAGGTTGCCATTGCTTGGTAAAAACTTGTGCCCCAGGAACTTCAAAAGAAATATCTTTAGTGTAAATACGCTCTAATGCCAATTGTGGTTGAGCTTGTTGTTCTTCACTCATTCTTTAATCCTTGATATGAGGTAGGTTTTAGTAGATTAAGCCAGTAATTCGTCTAGTTTGCCTTCACGCTCTAGGGCATAAAGTTGATCAAAACCGCCGATGAATTGTTCATTAATAAAAATCTGTGGCACGGTACGATGATTGGTGCGTTGCATCAATTCAAGACGTACTTCAGGGGCTTCATTCGATAAATTAATTTCTTTGAATGCAACACCTTTGCGCTCAAGGAGCTGTTTTGCACGGATACAATACGGACATACTGTCGTCGAATAGATAGTAACTTCAGCCATGATCAATCTCCTGTTCGCAGATTATTTGCTTTTCACCAAAGGTAAACCTTGAGCTTTCCAGTTTGTAATGCCGCCATCCAGACGGTAGGCATCTGCATGACCTACCTGTTGAAGTGCAGAACCTGCAACTTGCCCAAGATTACAAATGAACACCAACGGGCGATCAGATGCTTTTAACTCATCAACGTGTTTTGTAATTTGGCTATATGGAATGTTACGGCTACCACTGATGTGACCTTCACGGAAGTCTTTGGCATCACGTAAATCAATCAGCATGGCATTTTTTGCTTTAACTAAAATTCCCAGCGATTGCGGAGAGATTTTGCGACCATTACGTTGACCTTCGATGATGAAGAAGACAACCACGAGTACCGCGAGTGTTCCAAACAAGAAGGGGTGATTCCCCATAAACTCGAACCAACGTTCCACAATTCACCTAATTACAATTTTAAAATTGCCAAGAGTATAGCTCATAAATATGGTGATCAAAATCACCGCTTCAAGGGCTAAGCCTTAAGAAAATTAATTTTTTTGCTGCGCTTCGTTAATTTCGTCAGTTAAACGTAAATAGCTGTCCAGTCGGCGCGGCAAAATTTCCCCTGTTGATGCTGCCTGACGTAAGGCACACTGTTTTTCATGTTTATGTGTGCAGTTACGGAACTGGCAGTGACCGAGCAGATTTTCAATTTCCGGAAAACCACTTTGAACTTTGTCCAAGGTCAGATGCCAGAGACCAAATTCACGGATTCCCGGTGAGTCGATGAGAGCAGCGCCATTGCCAAAGGAAATCAGACGTGTGGAGGTCGTCGTATGCTGACCCAGTGCCGAGTTTTCAGAAATGACATTGGTTTTCTGTGCAGCATCCGGAACGATCGCATTAATCAGCGTACTTTTACCCACACCAGACTGACCGACAAACGCTACAGTTTCCTCATTCAGACGAGCGGACAGTTCTGTCAGATCGCCATCGGACTGGGTTTGCATGACTTCATAACCCAAATCTTTATATTCTTTAAGCAAATCCAGAATCGGATCATTTTCCTTGAGCAAATCTGATTTATTGAGCACTAAAAGTGCTGGAATCTCTGCATCTGCACAAGCCACCAGATAACGGTCAATCAAACCTGGTGCTGGTTCAGGCAATGGCGCGAACACAATCACAATCAGGGAAATATTGGCGGCAACCGGTTTAACCTTGTGGTAACGGTCAGGACGGGTCAGCAAAGAAGTGCGCGGATGAATCGCTGTAATAATGCCGAGTCCGGTATTGGGATCAGCCTGCCATTTGACCCGGTCACCTGTTACCAGCAATTCCAGGTTAGTTCGGGTATGGCAGCGCCAGACACTCCCTAGTTCAATCGGCTTCCAGAATGGCTCAGGTTCACCTTCAGCCACGACCGGTTTTTCAGGATGCTGTTCAGGTACAGACAAGGCCTGGACTTCAAGCTGGCGGCCATAATGCTGCACGACCAGTCCTTCCAGGTCTTGAGAGGTATCGATCTCTTCCTGACGCGTTTTGTGCTGTTTTTGAATACGACGTTGTTGTTGTTCAGTTAAACGACGTTTACGTATTAAAGCCATTCAAATCCTAAAAAACCATGGGAGCGAGATGGCAAAAATAGCATGAAGCGGGGTGTCAGTTACAGCATCGACGTAATAAATTTGCTACTATAAATGTTTTATAGCCTAATAAGATTGCACATTTATGAGCAGCACCCCGGATAGCCGCCTGATTTGGATTGACCTGGAAATGACAGGTCTAGATACAGACAATGACCAGATTATTGAAGTTGCCACGATTGTAACGGACGATAACCTAAATATTCTTGCCGAAGGGCCCGTGCTAGCTGTGCATCAATCTGACCGTATCCTGAATGCGATGGACGAGTGGAATACTCGCCAGCATGGTCAGTCTGGCCTGATTGAGCGTGTACGCCGCAGTAAATTGACTGCTCAGGATGCAGAACGTGAAACGATTGAATTCCTGAAAAAATGGGTCAATCCAAAAGTATCGCCGATGTGTGGTAACTCGATCTGTCAGGACCGTCGCTTTCTGCACCGTTTAATGCCTGAACTGGAACAGTATTTCCATTACCGTAATCTAGACGTATCTTCAGTAAAAGAGCTGGCAAAACGCTGGCGCCCTGAAATCATGAGTGGTCTGAAGAAAAATGCTTCGCATCTAGCGATGGATGATATCCGTGATTCGATTGCTGAACTGAAATATTATCGTGAATATTTCTTCATTATGAATAAATAATCCGAGCAAATAAAAAAGAGGCGAAAGCTTCTTTTTTATTGCTTGGCAGAAAGTTTCTTGTGATAAAAGTTTTCACTGCTTTCAAACAGTACCCAGGTCAGAAGCACCAGAGCAAGATGGGTCTGGGTTTCATATTGATCCAAGATAATCAAAGCAAATAATCCTAAAGTCAGGATACGGATCATGATACTGAGATAATAATTTTTCTGCTTTTTAAAGGTTAAACCGTAAAGATAGAGCAGGAACAGCAAAACCAGCAGGGCAAAAAGGGCGTTAAATAGCATGCTGATCTGGCTCCCTTTAGGACAATAATAATTGAAATATTTTGAAGATTATTATGATGGTAATTTGATCAATTTTACGTGTTTTAGCGATGGCACAAGAATGCTTTTTTAACTGATTTTGTATCTGGATTTTAATGGCAGTAAAGTGTCCATGATTTTGCTAAAATGCTCTGGTGTTTTTCTTGCTATTGATGACCTATGACTGATCTGCTTCAAGATGATGAGTATGACCGCCGTTTTGCGGGTGTAGCCAAAATTTATGGTGACGATAGCTTTCATCATTATGAAAACAGTCACGTGATGGTGATCGGAATTGGCGGTGTTGGTTCATGGGCAGTCGAAGCATTGGCACGTACCGGGATTGGTGAGCTCACACTGGTCGATATGGATGTGGTCGCAGCATCGAATATTAACCGTCAGTTACCAGCTATGACGGCGACACTAGGATGTGAAAAAATCGAAATCATGGCAGAACGCTGCCGTTCGATTAATCCACGCATCAAGATCAATCTGATTGACGATTATCTGACGCCAGAAAATGTGAAAGAAATTCTGTCAGGAAATCCTGACATCATTCTGGACTGTATCGATGACGTCAAAGCGAAATTTGCCTTGATGCTGCATTGCCGTTTTAACAAGGTTCCATTGATTGTATCCGGTGGAGCAGGCGGTAAACTGGATCCCTTAAAAATCCGGGTAGCCGATTTATCCAGAACCGAACAGGATCCAATGCTGGCAAAATTACGTGCGCAATTACGTGCTAAAGGCATCTGTAAAAAGCCAAAAGAAAAATTTGGCATCACTTGTGTCTACTCTATCGATAATCCATTCTCGAGTGCAGATGTTTGTGCAAGCGCAGGCTTACGCTGTGGTGGTTATGGGTCTGCAGTGGTAGTGACATCTAGCTTCGCCATGGTTGCGGTATCGGAAGTATTGAAAAAGCTCGATAGTAAAAGACTGAAAGCCTGATTGAGTCAAAAAAAAGCACACGATCTGTGCTTTTTTTTATGCTAAGTTTAAAATGAATTTTTATACATATAACAAAAACAATCTTTTGGTTTTGGAGCAGCTATGTGGTTTCTGCTAGTGCTGGTTTTGGGGATTGGGGCTTTAGCAATCTGGATGTGGAAACGTCCTGATCCGGTGAAACGTGATCAGGCCAAAGCCGTGCATCATGATCTATGGATTGAGCAGATTGATGCTCAATTGAAATATGCAACCCGTCTAAGTACGGATCCGCATCACCCGGACTATGAACGTGCCTATCAGATTTATCAGGGGCTAGCCCAACAGCAGGAATTGCCGCAGGCTTATGTGGGCATGGCCCTAATGCACTTAAACGGACAGGGCTGTGAGCAGAGCACAGAAAAAGCGATTAGTTTTCTTGAAAAAGCTTATAGTTTAGGTGGTGAGGATGCGGCCTATCATTTAGGCCAGATCTATGATGGTCATCAATACCAATTAAATGATCCTGAAAAAGCCTTGTACTGGTATCGGCATGCGGTCGCGCGTGGTCATCTGGATGCGCAGTATCGCATCACTGAGCTGGCTGAATCTGACCATGACACTGCAGAACAGCAACGTCTGCAACTGTTAATCCAAAATGCCGAGCAGGGACATGCCAATTCACAGTATCAGTTAGCCCAATATTATTTGGCGGATGGTGCAGCGCAAGATTTAAGTCTGGGTATTCACTATCTGTTTCTGGCAGCACAGCAGGACCACTTGGCGGCCAATCAGGATATTGCCGAAGCCTATGCAAATGGCAAAATCTTGCCCAAAGATCAACAGCAGGCTTTGAGTTTCATTAAACGCTGTATTCATCTCGGTGATCAGAGTGGTTTATATGATTACTATGCCGGCGTGTTACTCGGTACTATTGATCCTGATCAACGTCAACGGGTGTTTCAGCATCTATTACAGCAGTCCAAAGAACATAAAGATGCACAGGCCAAAACCCTGATCGGTCTGGCTTATTTTCATGGCTGGTATGTACAAAAAAATGAAACCATGGCATTTCGCTACTGGTCTGAAGCAGCACAAACCCGGCATCCACAGGCCTTGAGTCTGATTGCCGCACTATATTTTGAATCCTATCTGGTCGCACATGAACTGGAGAAAGCGTTTGAACTCTATCAACATGCATTGCAAAGCGATCCTGATCATGGTTTTAGCCAGATGGGCGTGGCGCTCTGCTATTTAAACGGAGTAGGGGTAGCCAAGGATACGACTAAAGCTACCCAAATGATTCAGGCAATCGCACAGCAAGAGCAACTTGCAGCACAGTCTGAAGCTGATCTGATTTATATAGTGGGACGTTTTTATGGCTTGCCTGAATATCCGCTGCCGACCCGAGAAAAGGCAATTCAATATTTGAATCAGGCGGTGGCGAAAGGATCAAGTAAGGCTGCCTGGTATCTGTATCAAGCATATTCTGGTTTTTATCCAGTCTTTGAAGTGAATGAGGAACAGGCCAAACGTTATCTGCATCAGGCAGCTCAATTGGGCAATGCACAAGCCCAGACCGAATTAGGCTTAATGTATTTAAAGGGCAAAAAGGTGGAGCAGGATACGGCTTTAGGACTGAAATATCTGGAACAGGCTGCGAGCCAGCATAATGGTCTCGCACTAAATGCTTTAGGTGAGGCTTTGGAACAAGGAATTGGCATTGAAGCCAATTTGGATCAGGCAATCCAGTGCTATCGTAAAGCGGCTGCGCAGGTGAATGCTGATGCTTATAGTCATCTGGGGCGCTTATATACCAAAGGCATTGGTGTAGAACGTGATATTGCAATTGCCCGTCAATGGCTAGAAAAAGGCAGTCTGTTAGGACATGAGCCTTCTATTGAACAGCTCAACAATGTAAATGCTTATCTGCATATGTAAACTTCAATAAAAAAACCGCTGACTAACAGCGGTCTTTTTTGAGTCAAATATATTGCTTAAGGTAGTTGTTTGATCGGGCTACCACCCAAAGCTTGCATCAGGGTCACATAAGCATTGTATTGGCTTTGTCGGGTTTGCACCAAAGACAGACGGGCATTCCGCGTAGTTTCCTGTGCATCCAGCAGATTTTTCAATGCTACTGCACCATTACGATAACGCACTTCGGTCAAACGTTCAGTACGTTCAGCCAGTTCAACGTTACGCTGTTGTAACGCAACCTGTTTGGTGAGTTCAGTACGATTAGACAAGGCATTCTCTACATCGGCAAAAGCTTCATACATGGTCTGACGATACTGGATAATCGCTTTTTCATATTCCAGTTCATTCACCTGCAAATCACGCTTCATGTCATTCCATTGCAGGAATGGCAGGCTGAGTCCAGCACCTAAGGTCGCCACCGGATTTTTAAGTGTATCTGACAATGATGAACTGGTGCCCACGCCGGTACTTAGGCTGCCAGTCAGGCTGATCGAAGGATAATAACTGGCTTTATTGGCATCCTTGTTGGCCAAGGCTTTACGCAAACGTAATTCAGTAGCTCTCAAGTCAGGACGGCGGGAGAGAAGGCTAGCAGGCAAGCCAGCTTCAATCGACGGTAAAGCAATATTCGGTAAACGTTTCGGTTCCTGAATCGAAAGCTGTTGCACAGGCATATTCATGAGTACTGCCAGCGCCGTACGTGTTTCCACACGTTGCTGCTCAATCTGACTTAAGGTCGCTTGCTGGCTTTGGATCGCCTGTTCAGCCTGAGTTAAATCCAAACCAGACACAGCACCGGCACGATACTGGACATTGACCAGATCATAGGTACGCTGTGCAGTCGCTAGGTTTTGTTGAACCACGCTATAACGTTCATTTAGATAACCCAGCTGCCAGTACAGTTGAGCAGTCGTACCAATCAGACTTTGTGCAGTCGCTTGCAAGTCTTCTTCAGATGCCAGGGTTTCCCAGCGTGCTGCTTCAGTCTGATTGGCCAGTTTACCGAACAGATCCAGTTCATAGCTTAAGCCAGGGAAATTAACCCCAAAGCCGGATGAACTGCTGCCATCTTCCAGATCAAAGCTTCTACGCGTGGTTAACCCCGCATCACTGATACGTACACCTTGCTGGCTTTGTGTTTGTCTGGCCTGAATACGGGCTTGCTGTAAATTGATCCCGGCAACGGCCAGATCACTATTGGCTGCCAGTACGTCATTCACCAGATTATTCAATTGCGGATCTTTAAATAGAGTCCACCATTGATCTGCCAGAATATCAGCATGGATTTGCTGGCTTACAGCTTTACTGTTTTGAAAGTTGTTAGGCACCTGTACAGCAGGCTGTTCATACGGCGTTTTCACCACGGCCGCACAGCCAACCAATGAACTCCCTAGAATCAGGGCACTGGCAAGTTTGGTAAGAGTATGCATATCAGATTCCTTATTCTCGAGAAAGTGCATCGACCGGATTCAAACGGGCTGCATTACGTGCCGGGATAAAGCCGAACACAATACCGATCAGGCTTGAGCAGACAAAGGCCGCGACAATCGATGTGGTCGAGTATGCCATCTGGAAGGTTCCTCCAGCAAAATGGGTAATCAGCTGACCGATACCGAGTGACAGCAATACGCCTAAAATACCGCCCAGAATACAAACCAGAACAGCTTCAATCAGGAACTGCTGCAGAATGTCACTTTGGCGCGCACCGACCGCCATCCGTACCCCGATTTCCTGAGTACGTTCAGTCACGGAAACCAGCATAATATTCATTACGCCGATACCACCGACGACCAGAGAAATCACCGCAATCGCAGAGATCAGCAAGGTCATGGTTTGAGTCGTTTGCTGAATCGTTTCACGGATACTGTCTGCATTTTGCGTAAACACATCCTGCGCACCGTGACGTTGGACCAGTAAAATCAAAATGGCATTTTCCGCGGCTGCGCTTGGATATTCATCCTTAATGCGGACAATGATCTGACGCACATTCGGTTGACCCAGCATACGGCTCATGACCGTAGAGTAGGGCAGATAGACATTCAGGCTATCATTATTTCCCATCATGCCTTTTTGCGCATCAATGACGCCAATCACCCGGCTCGGTACACTGCCTAAGAGCAGTACCTGACCGACAGGATTGGTGCCATCCGCAAAGAAAGTATTTTGGGTGTTGGTATCAATCACCACATCCTGCGCCTGTTCAGTGATACTTTCCTTATCAAATGGCTGACCTGATTTAAAGGTCATACCTTTAACATAGAAGAAGTCTTCACTAACGCCGTTGACAGTGGTCGATGCTTCGATCTCTTTGAAGCGTCCAGTGACACTGCTGTTGACCGATGGGCTGACTCCATCCACATAAGGCTGTTCTGCCAGTGCATCTGCATCAGCGGGAATCAGGGTCTTGGATTGGGAGGATCGTGAATTATCACCGAAGCCCCGGCCCTGGAACACGGTAATGGTATTGGTCCCGAGACTGCTGATATTCTCCAGAATCTGCTTTTGTGAACCGTTACCGAGCGCAACGACCGAGACCACCGACGCGATCCCGATAATGATGCCGAGCATGGTCAGGAAGGTCCGCATCCGGTGTGCATTCATGGCCAATAAAGCCATACGGAAAGCTTCACCGAGACGGTCTACCGCGGAACGCCAGCTCGAGATTTTCTTCTGTTCATTTCGAACCAGATTTTCTTTCTCGAAACCATCATCAACTTCAGGCACATTCGGTTTATCTGAAATAATATTCCCGTCTGAAATCTCGATAATACGCGTCGCATTTTTTGCCACGTTATGATCATGTGTGACCAGAATAATGGTATGACCTTTGGCATTCAGCTCACGCAGAATCCGCATCACTTCAATACCGCTATTCTTGTCGAGTGCACCGGTTGGTTCGTCGGCAAGAATCACGTCACCGCCATTCATCAGGGCACGGGCAATCGAAACACGCTGCTGCTGACCACCAGACAATTGACTCGGACGGTTCTGGGTTTTTTCACCCAAGCCCAAATCAGTCAGTAATTTGACAGCACGTTCGTGACGGGTATCTGAATCTGCACCGGCATAAATTGCAGGAACTTCGACGTTACCTGCCGCACTTAAATCACTGAGCAGATGATAACGCTGGAAAATAAAGCCGAAATATTCACGACGTAACTGCGCTAGTTCATCAGCTTCAAGTTCGCGGGTTTCACGGCCTTTAACTTTATAGCTGCCCTTGGTCGGCTTATCCAGACAGCCCAGAATATTCATCAGGGTGGATTTACCCGAACCGGACTGACCGACAATGGCGACCAGTTCGCCCGGATAAATCTCCAGATTGACCCCTTTTAAAATCTGGACCGTGCTTTCACCCGCAGGGAATTCACGAACCAGATTCTTGACCTCGAGTAGAGGTTGCTGTTGTTGATTCATGCTTACATTCTCATTGGGCCGGCGCCACCAGGACCACGGCCACTGCCGCCACGTTTAGCACCGTCATTAGAAGTATCAGAGCCATCTGCAATCACAACCTGATCACCACGTTTCAAGCCTTTGATCACTTGTGCGGTTACACGGTTATTCAGACCAATCAGGACAGGGGTTGGTTTTGCTGTTCCGTCTGCCTGCAATACACGAACCATGGCACGCTGAGCTTTGCCTTGTTCAATCAGGGCACGTTCAGCATCAGAAAGTTCTAAGCGAGGAGGACGGTCACCTTCCAGACGTTTACTATCGCCACGGGCTTGATCCTGACCTTCGCCACGTGCAGATGGGTCACCGGCGCCGCGAGAGCCTTCACCACGATTCGGACGTTGTGGACGGTTTGAACCTTGAATGGCAGCCGCTGGAACAGTCAGTACATTACGTGCTTCATCAAGAACAATATAGACTTGCGCCGTCATATCAATACGCAGCTTGCCATCTTCATTCGGTACATCAAACAGGGCGTTGTAATACACTGCAGAGCCTGAAGTTGAGCTTGAAGTATTGGTTTCGGTATTAATTGAATTTGGTGCAGGTTCAACCTGACGAAGTTTGGCGTAAATTTTCTTATCAGTATTACCCAAAGTAGTGAAGTACACTGTTTGGCCTTCCTGAACTTTCATGACATCGGCTTCGGAAATCTCAGCCTTAATCGTCATGGTATCCAGTTGTGCCAGTTTCACAATCGTTGGTGCGCTTTGATTGGCGTTTACAGTCTGACCTTCTTCAGTCACGATCGCTACGATAGTTCCATCCATGGGTGCCACGATTTGGGTATAACCGAGATCTTCTTTCGCGGTTGCCAAGGTTAAACGTGACTGCTCAATCTGTGCATTAATCGCAGTGATATCTGCCTGAGCGGTTTTGTAGCTGGCTAATGCAGATTCCAGTTCTGAACGCGAGGTTGCATCTTGGGCATACATGGCTTGCTGACGCTTATACTCGGCTTCCACCTTGGCAAGGTTGGCCTGTTTCACGGCAAGCTGTGCCATCTGGTTTTTAATGCTGGCTTCAGCAGTCTTTAAATCATTTTCCTGACGAACAGAGTCAATTCGGGCAATCAGTTGGCCTTGTTTGACCTGATCGCCGAGTTGCACATACATTTTTTTAACCTGACCCGAAACCTGAGCACCGACACTGACCATTTTGGTGGCTTCAAGTACACCAGTTGCTAGTACCGAATTTTCAATATCCCCTTGGGTCACTTCAGCTGTAATGTATTGTGGCTGCTGCTCTTTTGGTTTCAGAAAATACCAGGCAGTGACTGCCACCAGGATGGTAATTACAATCGCCATAATGAGTTTCGTAGGTTTTATTTTTGGCATATGGATTCAGATTCGGGTCGTAGGATAACAGTTGATTATAAAAGCGAAATTAGGATAAAACGTGAATTTTTTTTATTTAAAATGAGAACTATTTTCCACTGCCTGGTCTAAAAAAGCATATAAGATAAAACCTGATTTTATATAAGGGATTCATTGAACTGCTCCTATTAGAGTTATCTTTTTTAGGTGAAATTTTATACGATTTAGCTATCCAAAAAATATTGATCATATGATGAATCAATTAAAACTTCATGGGAGTATAAAGTACTTCTCAGATAGACTGCATGCAAAAAGCTGGCCACTAAATTGCTGATAAAAATACGCCATAGTGCTGCTCAATATCATGGAAGTTTTTAATGATATTTGTTGTAAAAATAATTCTGCGCTAAAGCCAACCTCTTTTATTTTTTAATCTAATTTTTCGAATGATATGTTCTATTAAAATTTAAAAAATCTATGTTTTACATATAGATTTAAGCAAATAAAGTTTGTAATATTTAATTCCATAAAAAAAATATGGGTTTATTTATTAAGAGAATATGCTCATTTAATGAGCGGAAAAATAATACGACTTTACTAAGAAAATTGATGAGGTTCATAGATGGAATGGAATGAAAGTTACAATATTGGAATTGAGGTGATTGATCATCAACATCGCCAGATTCTGGACTATATAAATGCCTTAGAGCAGGTCAAAAGTACCGGAGATCGCGATAAAATCCGGGAGGTTTTAGACGATTTAATTGACTATACCCAGTCACATTTCAGCTTTGAAGAAAACCTGCTGGAACAGGTGAGTTATCAATATTTGCCTTCACATCGCGGCATACATGAATTATTTGTCAAAAAATTAAATGATTATCGTCTGAAGTTTGAGCAAGGTCAGTCCATTGAAAAAGATTTATATCGTCTTCTGTCCAAATGGCTCATCAACCATATTCAGCACGATGATCAGGATTATGTAGAAGCAGTACGGGACAATATGCTGAGCTACCTGCGAACGCAGGAGAAGAAAAAAGGCAAAGGCTGGTTTGCGCGTTTCTTTAGTTAGGCACTCGGAGATGCAAACAAGCTTTGACCGCACATTTCAGCAATGGCCTGCAAGATCAGATGTTCAGGGTTCTCTCTGGACATCCCTTTGATTGCAGCATCGATCCGGATCAAAAGCTGAGGCCAGCTTAAAAAGCGCTGTGGACTTAAACGACGCAAGGCTTGCTGATATAAGCTCACTTTAGTCTTCCAGATACCGATTTGTAAGGCATTTTGTGGCTGTTCAAATAATTGCATCAATAGACGCATTTCTTTGCTGATACTCCACAAAATCAGGCTCATCGGTTCACCTGAGGCAATCAGATACTGAAAGATCTTAATTGATTGTGCCAAATTCCCATTGAGCAAGGCATCACTCAGATCATAGGTGCTGTAACGAGACTGATCCTGCAAGCAGGCATATAGATGGTCAATCTGGATAATATCTACTTCAGCAAAGGTATCTGCGACGCGCATCAGGCTATTTTTGGCTGCCAGCAAATTGTGCTCATGATGCTGCTCTAGCCATTGCCAGGCGTCATTGGCCAGCTTAATTCCCAGTTTTTCCGCTTCAATTCCGAGGATCTGTTGACGATCTTTTGGGTAGTTGGCCACTAGCGATACATTTACGCCATTGGCATCAATGGTCTGGAAAAAGCTGGATTTCAGGCTGCTGGCATCCTGCTTCGGCATGACCACCAAGAGCAGATTATCACTGTCCTGTTGGAGATAGCTTTTTAATAGTTTGAGACCGCTGGCATCCGGTTTGATATTGCCATGCACTTCAATTGCCAGTTGGCTAGAAAATAATGACAGGCTGTTTAAAGCATTAAAGACATTTTTCCAGTCAGAGGCAGAGCTAATATCATAACGCTGGCGTTCAACTTCACGGTTTTGCCAGCTGCTACGGAAAGCATCTACCAGATTCTGTTCCAGTAAAGGCTCCTGACCATGCAACACCCAGGCACCGCGAGCTTCATTGACACGTTTTAATGCCTGGAGGTAGTCAAGTTTCATTGGGTCGTCTTATTGGGCTGGTTGAGTCGAAGTTTCTGGTTTTGCCAATGGCAAACGATTCGATGAAATTTGACGCGCAATTTGCTGTGCAATGTCATCAATAATGACTTGGTTTAAATATTTTTGTTCCTGGTCATCAGTGTTGACGGTTTCAATATCATATTGATAGGTACGAGTTGCTACCACAGTACGTGGTTCAGTCACCGGATTGCCTTGTGCATCTTCGATTCGGAAAGTCACATTCAGACGCAATAAGGTTTCCACCAGTTTGCCATTCAATTCTAAACGGCGAGGGGTGTAATCTAGGACACGTAAGACATAAGCATCAGGTGCATTACTCAGCTGTACTCCAGCAGCACCCAGGTAAACAGCCAGTTTTTCCTGAAGATCTTCAGTATTGTCAGGGAGGGCCAGACTCATGACTGAGTAAGCTACAGGTGCGGAACTCGGATTGGTTCCTTTTAAATGAAAGCCACAGCCGACGAGGCCTGCACTTAGACCACAAGTTAAAACAATTGCTGCTAAACGTTTGCCTAAATGCATGAGTATCCTCTTTTCCCTTGGGGAAATATTTGAAATCCTGAACCGGATTGTAAAGTCAAAGCCCGTTGGCTGGCAACGGGCTTTGTTTGGAATTGTTTTTTAATCCCTCCCTACCTCCCTTTAAAAAAGGGAGGAGAACCCATTTTTTATATATGGACGGGAATTCCCCCTCTTTATTAAAGAGGGGTTAGGGGAGATTAAATCCCTCCAAACCTCCCTTTCTTGCGCTTCAATATAAAGCAGTGCTTTATATCTTGCTCAAGGAGGCTTCAAGGAAATTAAACCACCAAGTTCACTAACTTATTCGGCACCACAATTTCTTTCTTGGTTGGACCAGTCAAGAATTGCTGAACTTCCGGCAATGCTTTGGCTTGAGCAAGAATGTCATCTTTAGATGCATCCACAGACACTTCAAGTTTGCCACGAAGTTTACCGTTCACCTGAACCACGATGGTTTGTGTATTACGAGTCAATGCAGATTCATCCACTTGTGGGAACTGCGCTTGAGTTAACTCGATTCCAAACTGAGCCAATAAAGTCTGGCTTAAGTGTGGTGCAAATGGTGCAAGCAAAGTTAAAAGCGTAGTGATCGATTCACGAGCTACAGCAACGTCATTGTCATCTTTCGCTTCAAACTTGTTGTTCGCATTTAACAGTTCCATCATCGCTGCAATGGCAGTGTTAAATGCATGACGACGTTCAATGTCATCACCCACTTTCTGGATGGTTTCGTGAGTCTTGCGGCGTAAATCTTGCGCAGCTGTAGAAAGAGCGGCTTTATCGAAGTCAGTCGCGGTATTACCTTTTTCAAGGAAACCGGTTGCCAAACGCCATACACGTTTCAGGAAGCGGTTTGCACCTTCAACACCGGCATCAGACCATTCAAGTGATTGATCAGGTGGGGCTGCGAACATCATGAACACACGTGCAGTGTCTGCGCCGTATTGGTCAATAATCGCTTGCGGGTCGATACCGTTGTTTTTCGATTTCGACATTTTTTCCTGACCGCCAACAATGACGTCCTGACCATCACCTTTGTATTTCGCAGAAGTGATGCGACCTTTCTCATCACGCTCAAGTTCGATGTCGGCAGGGTTGAACCAGGTTTTCTTGCCAGACTCAGACTCACGGTAATAAGTATCCGCAAGCACCATACCTTGAGTGAGCAAGTTAGTGAACGGCTCGTTACCTTGTACCACGCCTTCGTCACGCATCAATTTGTGGAAGAAACGTGCATAGAGCAAGTGCAGAATCGCGTGTTCAACACCACCGATGTATTGGTTTACAGGAAGCCAAGTTTGACCTGCTTCAGGTTTTACCATGCCATCAGTAAAGTCTGGAGATGCATAACGTGCATAGTACCAAGATGATTCTACGAAGGTGTCGAGCGTATCTGTTTCACGACGTGCATCGCCACCACAGCAAGGACAAGTGGTTTCGTAGAATTCAGGCATCTTGTTCAGTGGGTTACCTGAACCGTCTGGAACAACGTCAGTCGGAAGTACCACAGGAAGTTGATCTTCAGGTACCGGCACTTGACCGCACTTGTCACAGTTGATCATTGGAATTGGACAACCCCAATAACGCTGACGAGATACACCCCAGTCACGTAGACGGAATTGAACTTTTACATTCGCAAGACCTTGTGGTTCAAGTTTCGCCAAGAATGCATCAAATGCGCCTTGGAAGTCTAAACCGTCAAATTCGCCTGAATTAACCAGTTTACCGTCTTTAGAGCCGTACCATTCTTGCCATTGAGTTGCGTCAAAGTCTGTATCTTCTGCACCTTTGGCATCAATCACTTGCTTGATGGTTAAGCCATATTTATTGGCAAATTCGAAGTCACGTTCATCATGTGAAGGCACCGCCATCACCGCACCTGAACCGTAAGACATAAGCACGTAGTTTGCGATCCAGACTGGAACTTCTTCACCTGTTACAGGGTGTTTCACAGAAAGACCTGTTGCCATGCCTTTCTTCTCAGCAGTCGCAAGATCCGCTTCTGCCACAGAACCCATACGGCATTCTTCGATGAATGCTTGAAGTTCAGGATTGCCTGCTTCTGATTGGAGGGCAGCTGCTTTTAGCGCCATTGGATGTTCTGCTGCCACAGCAACATAGGTCACACCCATCAATGTGTCGGCACGCGTGGTAAATACAGTTAAACCGTCTGCATACACGTCTGGATTCGCTGAAGGGAAGGTGATTTCCATACCTTGTGAGCGACCAATCCAGTTGCGTTGCATGGTCAGGACTTGTTGTGGCCAGCCGTCTTTTAATGTTTCAAGATCGTCCAGTAATTCTTGCGCATAATCAGTGATGCGGAAGTAGTACATTGGAATATCACGTTTCTCAACCAATGCACCTGAACGCCAGCCGCGACCATTTTCAACCTGTTCATTGGCAAGAACTGTTTGGTCTACTGGGTCCCAGTTGACTGTAGAAAGTTTACGGTAGATCAGGCCTTTTTTATAAAGCTGAACGAATAGCCATTGTTCCCAGCGATAGTATTCTGGTGTGCAGGTTGCGAATTCACGATCCCAATCTACAGACAGGCCAAGTTTCTTCAACTGATTACGCATGTAATCAATATTTTCGAAAGTCCATTTTGCAGGAGCGACCTGGTGTGCAATTGCAGCGTTTTCCGCAGGAAGACCGAAAGCATCCCAACCCATGGGTTGTAATACAGTTTCACCTTTTAAACGGTGAAAGCGGCTGATCACGTCACCAATGGTATAGTTACGCACATGACCCATATGCAGTTTGCCACTTGGGTAAGGGAACATCGAGAGGATATAACGACGTGGACCTTCTACAGTGTCGGCAACTTTAAAGGCTTTGCGAGATTCCCAGTCCTGCTGGACTTGAGGTTCAATCGCACTGGCTTGATATTCTGAGTCAATGTGAGTAGTCATATACGTAATACAAGAGAACGGTTAAAAAAAATATAAGGCACAGCATAGCGCAAAATGCACCTAAAAGTGAATTTTGCGGATGGTATTCTGCAGGAAAAATCTAAATTGGCAGACGAGTATGATTAGAAGGCTACACGCTCAGACTGACCACGTTGTAAAGCTTCATTGGCTTCACGCTGTTGCTGCTCATTTTCAGAAACGACAGGCACAGGTGCAGATGAGTTTGAGTTACCCGTTTCGGTCCGGTTCTCATTTTCGGTTGTTCTTGCTGGAGTAGGCGCGGAATTGGTCCAGCCATAGGTTTCTACTTTGCTTTTATGCTTGGCATTTTTAGGAGGCGGGGTTTTGGTATAGTGAGTCACGCCTTTGGCATCGACCCATTTATAATATTCAATCGCTAAAGCAGAGCTGCTTGCTACACCTAAAACAAGCGTAGTGGTAAAACTTAATGCGGTCAGGAAAGATCTTTTCATGAGTAAAAGTCCTGAAAATTTCAAGCGGTTAAATAGGGTTGTTATTGTAGAGAATTTTTTGCCATAAGATGATTTTTAATTCAATTAATTTTGTGATCAATAGCGGTCTTAACGTTCTGAGCTGATACCTAAAAAGAGTAATTTTATATAAAAAGAAATTTATTTATAAACAGTTGCATTGAATTTCTTTAAAATTCATTCAATTTTTTTATATAAGACATATTAAAAATTTATAAAATTAAAGTTTTAAGTGTATGAAATTTATTGATTTAAATTTAAATTTTAAAGCTAAAACCCAGAGTTAAAGTCGAAATTGTCTGTAAAAGCAGCAAATTTTAGACGTATAAACAATAATAGCCTGTTTTTTAAACTTGACTTTAAAGGCTGAAAACACAAGAATGCAGCAATAGTTTTATATGCCTTAGATCGATCACCCTTCGAATAAGTGTCATGTCATGCAATGGGCAATTTTTCTAGCCGAAAAATTGAACAAAGCGAACAAAATATGTTTACCCCAACATGTTTTAGATCTTGTATTGCTCGAACAGCAGGTAGATCGGATTTTTATTCCTATTGCTTTGAAAACTATCAAATTTGTGTGCTATAACAGTGCAGACAGTTAATGAATGAACACTGCAAATGCCTCCCATTTGTGCAGTGAATAATATAGGGTGAATCACGTTGGAACTTCTATCTGGTGGTGAAATGCTCGTTCGCGCATTAGCGGATGAAGGCGTTGAACATGTTTTTGGATATCCAGGCGGCGCAGTACTGCATATTTATGATGCGCTATTTCAACAAGACAAAATTAATCATTACCTCGTACGTCACGAACAAGCTGCCGGTCACATGGCGGATGCTTACTCACGCGTAACAGGTAAAACTGGTGTTGTGCTGGTCACTTCTGGTCCAGGCGCGACCAATACCGTTACTCCAATTGCAACGGCTTATATGGACTCCATTCCAATGGTGATCCTGTCTGGTCAGGTTGCAAGCCATTTGATCGGTGAGGATGCGTTCCAAGAAACTGATATGGTCGGTATTTCTCGCCCAATCGTGAAGCACAGCTTCCAGGTTCGCCATGCCAGCGAAATTCCTTCAATTATCAAAAAAGCATTCTATATCGCGTCATCTGGCCGTCCAGGTCCAGTCGTAGTTGATATTCCTAAAGATGCAACCAACCCAGCAGAGAAATTTGCTTACGAATATCCTGAAAAAGTGAAGATGCGTTCGTATCAACCACCATATCGTGGTCACTCAGGTCAAATCCGTAAAGCGATTGATGAACTGATTCATGCGAAACGCCCAGTCATTTACTCAGGCGGTGGTGTGGTTCAGGGCAATGCTTCAGCACAATTAACTGAGCTTGCACATCTATTGGGTTACCCAGTTACGAATACCCTGATGGGTCTTGGCGCATTCCCGGGCGATGATCCACAATTCATCGGCATGTTGGGTATGCACGGAACTTACGAAGCCAACATGACCATGCACAATGCAGACGTGATTCTGTGTGTAGGCGCGCGTTTCGATGACCGTGTAACCAATAACCCGGCGAAATTCTGTCCGAATGCCAAAGTCATTCACATTGACATCGATCCGGCGACCATTTCTAAAACCATCATGGCGCACATTCCAATCGTGGGTGCAGTAGAACCTGTGCTGAACGAAATGCTGAACCAGTTGAAGCAAATGAATGTGTCCAAGCCAAATCCTGAAGCGATTGCGGCATGGTGGAAACAGATTGATGAATGGCGTCAGGTTCATGGTTTGAAGTTCGATGTACCGACTGATGGCTCAATGAAGCCTCAGCAAGTGGTTCGTGCTCTAGACAAAGTCACCAATGGCGAAGCGATCATCACGTCTGACGTTGGTCAGCACCAGATGTTCGGCGCGTTGCACTATCGCTATAAGCGTCCTCGTCAATGGATCAACTCTGGTGGTCTAGGTACGATGGGTGTTGGTCTGCCATATGCAATGGCGGCTAAGCTTGCATTCCCGGATCAGCAAGTAGTTTGTATTACTGGTGAAGCATCGATTCAGATGTGTATCCAGGAACTTTCTACCTGTAAGCAATATGGCTTGAACGTGAAAATCCTGTGCCTGAACAACCGTGCCTTGGGTATGGTGAAACAGTGGCAGGACATGAACTACGAAGGCCGTCACTCTAGCTCTTATGTAGAGTCTTTACCTGACTTTGCAAAATTGATGGAAGCTTATGGTCATGTGGGTATTCAGATTGACCATGCGGACGAGCTTGAGTCTAAGCTTGAAGAAGCGATGGCAATCAATGATAAGTGCGTATTTATTAACGTAATGGTTGACCGTACAGAACACGTATATCCAATGCTAGTTGCGGGTCAATCGATGCAGGATATGTGGTTAGCAAAAGGGGAGCGCACGAAATGAGACATATTATCTCTGTACTCGTAGAAAACGAAGCAGGCGCGCTTTCTCGCTTGGTGGGTTTATTCTCACAACGCGGCTACAACATTGAAACATTGAACGTTGCGCCAACTGAAGACCCAACACTTTCACGTCTGACTTTGACGACTTATGGTGATGATCACAAGATCGAACAGATCACTAAACAGCTGAACAAGCTGGTAGAAGTGGTTAAAGTGGTGGATCTGTCTGAAGGTGCACACATTGAACGTGAATTGATGCTGATCAAAGTGAAAGCTTTAGGCGCAACCCGTGATGAAATCAAACGTACGACCGATATTTTCCGTGGTCAGGTGGTTGACGTAACACCAACAACTTACACGATTCAAATCGCGGGTACGACTGAAAAAATCGACGGTTTTATTGATGCATTAGCAGAAAACACGATTTTGGAAGTGGTGCGTTCAGGCGTATCAGGTATCGCACGCGGCGAAAAAGTACTAACCATCTAAATTTTTTAAATTATTTCCTCATTCTAATAAGAAGGGGGCTTCAGGCAATGTGATCAAGGATCATTGCCTGATGAAACGGACACACAAGCATTTAAGCGGAGACAGCAATGCAAATTTTTTACGATAAAGACTGCGACTTATCTATTATCCAATCTAAGAAAGTAGCAATCATTGGTTATGGTTCACAAGGTCACGCACACGCGCTTAACCTTAAAGATTCTGGCGTTGACGTAACTGTTGGTCTACGCGCGAATTCTACTTCTTGGAAAAAAGCTGAAAACGCTGGTCTTAAAGTTGCTGAAGTTCCTGCTGCTGTAGCTCAAGCTGACGTAGTAATGATCTTGACTCCAGATGAGTTCCAAGCTCAACTTTACCGCGACGTGATCGAGCCAAACATCAAAGAAGGCGCGACTCTTGCATTTGCTCACGGTTTCTCTGTTCTTTACAACCAAGTTGTTCCACGTAAAGACCTAGACGTAATCATGGTTGCGCCTAAAGCTCCTGGTCACACTGTACGTTCTGAATACCAACGTGGTTCAGGGGTTCCTGACTTAATCGCGATCCACCAAGATGCTTCTGGTAATGCACGTAACGTTGCGCTTTCTTACGCTTCAGGCGTAGGTGGTGGCCGTACTGGTATCATCGAAACTTCTTTCCGTGAAGAAACTGAAACTGACTTGTTCGGTGAGCAAGCGGTTCTTTGTGGTGGTGCTGTTGAACTGGTTAAAATGGGCTTCGAAACTCTGGTTGAAGCTGGTTATGCGCCTGAAATGGCTTACTTCGAATGTCTACACGAACTTAAATTGATCGTTGACTTGATGTTCGAAGGCGGTATCGCTGACATGAACTACTCAGTATCTAACAATGCTGAATACGGCGAATACGTAACTGGCGTTGAAGTAATCAACGAACAGTCTCGTGAAGCAATGCGTAATGCGCTTAAACGTATCCAATCTGGTGAATATGCGAAGATGTTCATCCAGGAAGGTGCGTTGAACTACCCATCTATGACTGCTCGTCGTCGTCAAAACGCTGCACACGGTATCGAACAAACTGGTGCTAAATTGCGTGCAATGATGCCTTGGATCCAAGCAAACAAAATCGTTGATAAAGAGAAAAACTAATTTCTTGGATCATTTGATTTGAATGCGAAAACCCACTCACTAGAGTGGGTTTTTTTATATAGTCGAATAATAATTTAAATAAATATAAAAAGATAAGATGAAAGATCGAACTGAATTTTTAATATAGAAAATCATATCTATGCTTGGACTGAAGTAGGAGTAGGTGATCAAGAGTTTGAGCAATATGCATTCGAATTAAAAAATACCAAAACTTCATGGCAGCAAATCCAAACAATTATTTATCGTGATGTATTGTGTGGTAGTTGGCTTTCATTAAGTTTGTGGTTAGCTGTCTTAATTTTAATTTTATTGCTTAGAGCAGCTTTGTTGGTTGACTGGGGATTTGAAGATAAAATGTTATCTCAAAAAAATAAATCATATTCAAAAATGGCAACTATTTTACAAGTTGAATTCATTGGCATGGATCAGGTATTTAATCGGTTATTAGTTGAGCATAAGTATAGTAAAGAAGTTGAAAAGGTAGATGGAACAGACATAAAGCATCAGCAAGTTTGATAATGTAAAAAATGCTAAGCTCCCATAAATCAATTCATAAAACGGTCACACCTTAATTTCATACTTGATCAAAAGTATAGATAGTTATATCTCATTAACTTTTAAATGCTTGGGAATAACCAAATTTTGATTAAGACCAAGGCAGAAAGTGGCTCACAGATACATTTTCACCAAAGTCTTGGGCGCTATAACTGCACTATACTCGAAACACATTCGAGCCTTCTCAGGTTTTGTTGAAGGCTAGATAAATATTCCTAAAGAATGAATTTAATGTAGTGATCCAGACGTATTTCAATGAATACCAGTACAAATAAATCATCTATTAACAGTTCAAGGATAGGTCGGATTGAAAGGTTAAAAATATAGTGCAGGAGGCGATGGCCAGCGGTGGAGCAGTGATCGCTAATGATCATGGACGTACTGATTTACAGGTGCAACATGATTGGACAGGTTGGCTGAGTAGGTTGAGATAGTGGCAAGAATTCATCTGTTAGATGTCTGAATTAAGCGATTTATAACGATTACAGAAGGATGCGGACATTAACAAACTAAAAAGGTGAATAGCGATTATCTCATGTGTCAATTTGAACAAGCTCTATTTTTCAGTCGTGCAAAACCTGAAATACAGGGCATAAAACAATAAGAGCTCTACAATGAAATTTCAGAATGCAAAACTAAAATTTTTAGAAATTGATTTAAAAGGCTGTATTTATCTTAATCATTTTTCACATTCAGAACGCATTGCAGCTTTTTTCAAAATCATTAGCCGGTTGGGCAATGGCGTATTCTGGTATTTGATGCTAATTGCCGTCTGGCTGATTCAGGGCCTGATGTATACCTTGCAGATTGTTTATCTGGTGTTTGGCAGTATGGTTGGAACCCTGATTTATAAACTTTTAAAAACCAAGACAGTACGGCCACGTCCTTATCAGGTCCATCAGGTGATTCGGCTCTGTGAGCATCCGCTGGATCATTTTAGTTTTCCTTCGGGACATACCTTGCATGCAGTGATGGTGACTATTGTGCTGGGTTATATCGTGCCTTTTTTACTATTTTTGATGCTGCCATTTGCTATTCTGGTGGCGATCTCTCGAATGGTTTTAGGCTTGCATTATCCAAGCGATGTAGCGGTAGGGGCAATATTGGGCGCGCTGGTAGCCACCATGATTGTATTTACGGCACCTTTTTTTAATATCATGTTGTAAAAAATCACAAGATGATCCGGCAAAGACTCGCAGAAATTTGCAGATTTGCTAAAGTACTACATCACAGTAAATAGGCTTAGGAATAGACATGGGTTTACGTTGGACAGATACCCTCGATATCGCGATTGAATTGTATGAAGCGCATCCAGACGTGGATCCGCAATGGGTTCGCTTTACTGACTTGCATGCCTGGGTATGTGCACTTCCTGATTTCGAAGACGATCCAACCAAATCAACCGAAGGGCTTCTGGAAGCCATTCAAATGGCATGGATTGACGAAGCACGTTAATTACCAATTGAAAAAAGCAATTTTTTTACAGTTTAAAGGCAGAAAAAAGTCCATTATTCGGTATAATGCGGCAAATTTTCATGTCAACAATTGACTTAAGGAGCCAATCATGGCTATTGAACGTACATTATCTATCGTAAAACCAGACGCAGTTGCTAAAAACCACATCGGTGACATCTTTGCTCGTTTCGAAAAAGCAGGTCTTAAAATCGTTGCGACTAAAATGAAACACCTGACTCAAGCTGAAGCTGAAGGCTTCTACGCTGAGCACAAAGAACGTGGTTTCTTCGGTGACCTAGTTGCATTCATGACTTCTGGTCCAGTTGTTGTTTCAGTTCTTGAAGGCGAAAACGCTGTTCTTGCTCACCGTGACATCCTTGGCGCGACTAACCCTAAAGAAGCTGCTCCTGGTACAATCCGTGCAGACTTCGCTGTAAGCATCGACGAAAACGCTGCTCACGGTTCTGACTCTGTAGCATCTGCTGACCGCGAAATTAACTACTTCTTCGCGCAAACTGAGATTGCTCCACGTACTCGTTAATACGCAGTATTCAAACCAGATAAGTGTTATTATACTTATCTGGTTTTTTTATTCTCTGAATAATTCTTTGCTCAGATATTGAGCTTCTCCTTTCATCTTTAGACATGGTTTAGGTATACACATGAGTACTGAAGTGGTCGCTACATCAGCAGTTTCTGATGCACAGCAACAATCTCCGTCCACTCCTGCACAGCAAAATTCTGTGGAAAAAGTGAACTTACTAGGCATGTCACGTCCGCAAATGGAAAAATTCTTCGAAGATATGGGCGAGAAGAAGTTCCGTGCCGGTCAGGTGATGAAATGGATTCATCAGTATTTCGTGACTGATTTTGCCGAGATGACCAATATCTCGGGCAAGCTGCGTGAAAAACTGGAAAAGATTTGTGAAATTAAAGCGCCAGAAGTGGTGCATAAAAACTATTCTAAAGACGGTACCCGTAAATGGGTGTTCCGTGTCGGTGATGGTGATGGCTCTCTGGTTGAAACCGTGCTGATTCCGGCAGAAGACAAAACCGGCTCACGTAAGACCCTGTGTATTTCTTCACAAGTGGGCTGTGCCCTGGACTGTTCATTCTGTTCAACCGGTAAGCAAGGTTTCCAGCGTGACCTGACTCAAGCTGAAATCATTGGTCAGTTATGGATGGCCAACTACTCCTATATGGAAGAAGTGCCTGTGGCTGAGCGTGAGCGTTCAGTGACCAATGTGGTGATGATGGGCATGGGCGAGCCATTGCTGAACTATGATGCTGTATTAAACTCTATGCGCATTATGCTGGATGATTTTGCTTATGGCATGTCTAAACGCCGCGTAACGCTTTCAACTTCAGGTGTCGTGCCGAAAATTGACCAGTTGGCACAAGATATTGATGTGGCTTTGGCGATCTCATTACACGCAACCAATGATGAACTGCGTAATGAACTGGTGCCAATCAATAAAAAATATCCGCTAGAGCAGCTTATTGCCGCTTGTCAGCGTTATATCACTAAAGATGGTAATGAAAGTGCGCGTAAGCACGTAACCATCGAATACGTAATGCTGGATGGCGTAAATGACAAGCCTGAACATGCCCAGCAGATGATCAAGCTGCTCAAAGATCTGCCAAGCAAGATTAACCTGATTCCATTTAACCCGTTCCCGCATGCGCCATATGGCCGTTCAAGCCGTAACCGGATTATTTCTTTCCAAAAAACTTTGTCTGATGCCGGTTTTGTGTGTACGATTCGTCAGACACGTGGTGATGATATCGACGCTGCGTGTGGACAACTGGTAGGACAAGTCGCTGACCGTACCCGTCGTGCGGAACAGTGGAAAAAGAAAATTGCGCAGTCCAACGAGATTATGCGCTCACAAGGATAACAAGAGGTCGCCAATTGAGTAATCTGACATCTAAACTTGCTTTGGTTTCAGTAGTATGTGGGTCTTTGGTTTTAACTGCGTGTCAAACGCCAGATCTGGGTCAGAAGGACCCGGAAAAAGCCACCAAGGTTCGTACTCAGTTGGCGGTTGAATATCTTAAAAACGGTGATCTGGATTCAGCTAAACGTGCGCTGGATCAGGCACTGGAAACTAATCCGCGTGATTCGCAAGCCAATATGATGATGGGGGTGCTGCTTCAGCAAGAAGGCAGCAAACCTAATCTTGAAAAAGCTGAAGGTTATTTCAAGCGTGCAATTTCGGCAGATCCAAAAAATGCCCAGGCACGAAATAACTACGGCACCTATTTATATCAGCTTGAGCGCTATAAAGATGCAATCGACCAGTTCGAAATTGCCGGCGCAACTTTAGGTTATGACCAGCGATTTCGTGCCCTTGAAAATATGGGACGGATTTACCTGAAACAGGATGATCTGGTGAATGCTGAAAAATCATTCAAACAGGCACTACAGGCTAATCGCGCTTCGTATATATCAATGTTAGAGTTGGCAGAAATTTTTTATCTGAACCAGCAGTTCCCGGCCGCGACTCAAATGTATGAACAGTTTGTACGTGGCGTGGGGCAGAAAAACCAGAGTGCCCGTGCGCTCTGGATTGGCATTCGCACTGCGCGTGCCAGTGGCGATCAGTTAGGCATGCAGGTATTGGTGAATCAATTACGTGCATTGTTCCCTGAAAGCCCGGAATACCAACGTTATTTGCAATTACAGTACAGTACTGAGGCCGTATGGAAGTAAATCCTAATTCAGATTCGAATAATTCGAGCGTAGCTCCAAACGCGTTAGGAAATGTTCAGCGTCCAGGCGAGTACTTACGCAAGATTCGTATTAATCAGCAACGTGAGCTTGAAGACGTTGCCAAAGAACTCAATATTCCGGTAAAGACCCTGAATGCCTTGGAAAAGGATGATTATAAATCCTTGCCTGAAGCGACTTTTATTAAGGGTTATTACCGCACCTATGCCAAATATCTCGGTGTCGATGCTTCTAGCCTGATTCAGCGTTTTGATGAAATTTATGCCAATGATACCGGTATGGTTGCAACGCATGCTCTGAAAGATTCTCCAATCAAGATCATGGGTAAATTGCCAGGATCAAAGCGTGATCGTAACCGCAAATGGTTAAAACGCGGTCTGATTGCGCTGGTCGTAGTACTGATCTTGGGTGCACTGGTCGCCATGATCCAGAACTGGTCAGAAAGCAGTTCAAATAATGCTGAAGTTGCTGACACTTCTTCTGATGTTGAGATTTTGAATCTGGATGCCGGTGCTGCCATGTCCGGTGATCAGCTTAAGCTTGATTTTAGCCGTCCAACCTCTGTGCATATTGTAGATGCAGGCGGTAATGTGCTGGCCACTGGCCGTCAGGCGTCTACTATAGAGCTGAACGGTGAAGCGCCATTCCAGATCCGACTGGATGATGCGACAGCAGTATCACTCAGTTTAAATAATGAAAGTATTGCATTGTCACCTTATACGGTTAACGGAAAAGCAGATTTCCGTTTATCACGTTAATGGTGAGCAGATAGGGCGAAATCATGATCGTAAATCCAATTCAGCGCCGTCCAACACGTAAAATCCGTGTCGGTTCTGTCTATGTCGGTGGTGATGCACCGATCACTGTTCAGTCAATGACCAATACTGAAACCTGCGATGTCGCAGCAACTGTTGCACAAATTCAGCGTTGTGTAGATGCAGGTGCGGATATCATGCGTGTCTCTGTCCCAAGTATGGAGGCAGCGGCTGCATTTGGTGAAATCCGTAAGCAAGTCGACGTACCACTGGTTGCAGATATTCACTTCGACTATAAGATTGCGCTGGCTGTTGCTGATCTGGGTGCAGACTGTCTGCGTATTAACCCGGGGAATATCGGTTCAGAAGCCAAGATTCGTGAAGTCGTGGCAGCAGCACGTCACAACGACATTTCCATGCGTATTGGCGTGAATGCCGGTTCACTGGAAAAAGATATTCAAAAGAAATATGGCGAACCAACTGGTGAAGCATTGCTGGAATCTGCGATGCGTCATATCGACATTCTGGATCGCCTGAATTTCCATGAATTCAAAGTATCGGTCAAAGCATCAAACGTGTTTTTGACGATGGATGCCTATCGTCTGCTGTCTAAACAGATTGATAATCCACTGCACTTGGGTGTGACTGAAGCGGGTGTGTATCGTACTGGTTCAGTGAAATCAGCGATTGCTTTGGGTGGTCTGCTGATGGAAGGTATTGGCGATACCATGCGTATTTCTCTGGCAGCTGAGCCTGAAGAAGAAATCAAGATTGGTTTTGATATCCTGAAATCGCTGGGCCTTCGTTCTAACGGAATTAACTTCATTGCCTGCCCAAGCTGTTCACGTCAGGAATTTAACGTGATTAAAGTAATGCAGACCCTTGAAGAACGTCTGGAGGATGTCCGTGTTCCGATGGATGTGTCTGTAATTGGCTGTAAAGTGAATGGTCCGGGCGAAGCCAAAGAAGCCGATATCGGTGTAGTAGGTGCAAGTCCGCGCTCACTGGTGTATCGTAATGGTGAAAAGAGCCATTTAATCGATACCAATCAACTGGTTGATGAAATCGAATCAATGGTTCGTCAACGTGTTTCCGAGCTTGAAGAAGCCAAATCAAAAGAAATTATTCGCACAAGTTTTTCTGAGTAGATCATGAGTTCAATCGTCGCAATCAAAGGTTTTAATGACATTCTCCCAACGCAAACCCCAGCTTGGAGACGTCTTGAACAGCATCTGTCAGGTCTGATGGATGCCTATGGCTATCAACAGATCCGTTTGCCGATAGTTGAACAGACTAATCTGTTTAAACGTTCGATTGGTGATGCCACAGATATCGTTGAAAAAGAAATGTACACCTTTCTGGACAAAGGTAATCCGCCTGAGTCTCTGACTTTACGTCCTGAAGGAACAGCGGGCTGTGTACGTGCGATGCTGGAACATAACCTGCTTCGTGGTGCGACCCCGAAAGTCTGGTATATCGGACCGATGTTCCGTTATGAAAAACCGCAAAAAGGCCGTTACCGCCAGTTTCACCAGTTTGGTGTGGAAACATTTGGTGTGGCAACGCCTGATCAGGATGCAGAATTGATCCTGATGACAGCACGTCTATGGAAACGTATGGGTGTGGCTGACAAGGTGCAGTTGGAGCTAAATACTTTGGGTGAGTCTGATGAACGTGCAGCGTATCGTGCGGCGCTGGTAGACTTCCTACAAGCGCATAAAGCGGATCTGGATGAAGATTCTCAACGTCGTCTGACGACTAATCCGCTACGTATTCTGGATTCTAAAGATGCCAAAACTCAAAGCATCCTAGAAAATGCACCAAAACTTCACGACTTTATGGGTGAAGAAACACTGGCGCACTTTAACCAGTTGCAACAGTATTTGTCAGATGCTGGTATTAGCTTCGTTATTAATCAAAAACTGGTACGTGGTCTGGACTACTACAACAAAACCGTATTTGAATGGACCACGACTCATTTAGGTTCACAAGGTACTGTGTGTGCTGGTGGTCGTTATGACGGCTTGGTCGGTCAATTGAAAGGCAAAGCGGATCAATCTGTGCCTGCAGTTGGTTTCGCGATGGGGATGGAGCGATTATTGCTTCTACTGGAACAGGTTGAAGACAATACTCCAGTACGTGATTGCGAAGTATTCCTGGTTGCTGATCCTGCTTCGCAAGGTAAAGCACTGGTATTGGCTGAACAGATTCGTGATCAATTGGAAGCTGCAGGCAGTAATATTCGTCTGAAAGTCGGCTCACAAGGTTCAATGAAATCGCAAATGAAAAAAGCCGATCAGGCCGGTGCTTTATATGCAGCCATTATCGGTGAGCGTGAACTTGAAGCACAAAGCTTTACGGTGAAAGAGCTGGCGACGGCAGAGCAATCTACTGTGCCATTTGCTGACTTTGTCGCATTTTTCAGTACTAAAATTTCTTCAAAATAATCGATAAAACATTAGGAAAAAGGTAATCGCATGAGCGCAATGACTGATGATGAACAACTTGAAAGTTTAAAATCCTTCACGAAGAAGTATGGTTCTTCGATCATTATCGGGATTCTGGTTGCGCTGATTGCCTTTTTCGGATGGGAATATTGGCAGAAGAAAAACCTGGCGGAATCGCAAATGCAGACTGCCAAGGTTCAGCAACTGATGGATGAAGCACAGGCTGCAGATGGTGATGCTTTTGCCAAGCTATCTGAAACTGCAGACAAGATTGTCAAAGAAGCGCCAGATTCAGCTCAAGCGATTCAAACCCAGTTGGTCATGGCGAAACTGGCTTATGACAAGCAGGATTACGCTGCCGCTGAGAAAGCATTACAAAAAGTTGAAAACTCTAAAGTTGACGATAAAGGTCTGGTTCAGGTCGTTAAATTGCGTCTGGCTTATGCACAATTAGCACAGAAAAAATATGATGCAGCTCTGAAAACTTTAGATGCAGTGACTGAACCAGCATTTAAAGCAACAGCGGATGAAGCACGTGGCGATATCTATGTTGCCAAAAATGATATTGAAAATGCCAAAAAAGTATATCAAAGTGCATGGGATGCTTTGATTGAACGTAAAGAAGAACGTCAAATTTTACAAATTAAGCTCGAAAGCGTAGGCGTGTTGGTCGATGACCCGGAAATCGAACGCCCAATTATAGAAACACAAGTGGAAGAAGCTGAATGAACAGAACATATAAAATCACCTGTGCTTTAACTGTTTTAACTCTTGCACTCGCTGGCTGTGCGGGTAAGACCAATAAAGTACCAGAAGTAAAACCGAATCCACTTCCAAAAATCAGTCAGACTAAAACACTTGTTCCTGTATTTTCGACCAGTGTTTCTTCAACAGAGAAGGCTGATCCGCTACGTTTACGTCTGGATGCGGATAACGGAGTCGTATTTGCGATCGACCCTAAGGGTGAAGTCACTGCTTTTAATGGCAAGCAGCGCCTGTGGCAGAAAAAAGTCAGCAAAGATACTTTAAGCTCTGGCGTTGAAGCCGCTGATGGGATCGTGGTGGTTGGCAGTAACAAAGGCCAATTGATCGCGCTAGATCAGCAGACTGGCGAACAACGCTGGACTGCACAATTGACTGGTGCCATCTTGGCGCCTTCTTTGATTCATGCAGGTCGCGTAATTACTGTCACTAATGACGGTACTGTATATGCTCACGAAGTGGCCTCAGGCGCTCAGGTCTGGACCTATGATTTACCGAATGTCCAGTTTAGCCTGCGTGGCATGGCGGCTCCGGTGCCTTTAGATGCGCGTAATGTATTGATTGCGACTTCAAATGCTTATATTTATGCAATCGATGCCTTAAGTGGTGTGCCTAAATTGCAGCGCCGTGTTGCAATCTCGGATGGTCGTTCGGACATTCAGCGTTTGATCGATATTGACGGTGATCCTGTCGTAGCAGGTCAGTTTATTGTGACCACCAGCTATCAAGGTCAGGTGACTGTATTTGATCTGGCTTCACAACAGGTGATCTGGAGCGAAGATGCCAGCAGTATCCAGCGTCCGGAAGTGGTGGGCAATGGCGTCTTCGTTGCCCAAACTGATGGTAAAATCAGTGCTTATGAAATTACCACTGGTCAGCCTTTATGGGAAAATGATCAGTTGTTGAATCGTCAGCTGAGCAATCCGGTAATGCTCGGAACTGAGCTTGTCGTAGGTGATCTGGACGGAGTATTGCACCTGCTGAATCCATCAACAGGGCAGATTATTGGCCGTGCTAAAACTTCTGGTGAAGTGCGTCATTTACGTGTAATTGACAACCAGCTCTATGTTTCTACACGCAAGGGTGCATTAAGCATCTGGCAGAATCGTTAATTTTTGTTTGGCTTATGCTAAAATAAGCCAACCGTATTTTTTACGCGGGGTGATTGAATGTTCAATGCCCCGTGTTTTTATTTATTTTAGGCTTTAATCCTATTCCCTTTTTCTTCCAAAACTTTCTGATGTTCAGGCCATTTTTAGACAGCCTGATATTGAATAAAGGTTAATCTATGAAACCCGTAATTGCGCTCATTGGTCGTCCGAACGTCGGAAAATCAACTCTGTTTAACCAGATAACCAAGAGCCGTGACGCATTGGTGGCAGACTTTGCTGGTCTGACACGCGACCGTAAATATGGTGATGCGATCTATCAAAACAAATCTTTCATTGTCGTGGATACTGGTGGTATCGGTGAAAATGAAGGCGGTATTGACTCCTACATGGCTGAGCAGTCTAAAACTGCGATCCATGAAGCCGACATGATCATTTTTGTGGTCGATGCACGTGCCGGACTACTGGCATCTGATGAACAGATCGCTCGTGAACTGCGTACTTTGGGCAAGAAAGTTTTCCTTGTAGCTAACAAAGTTGATGGCGTACATGCTGAAGCTGCTCTGGTCGAGTTTTATAAACTCGGTATGGGCGAGCCTATGCAAGTGGCTGCTAGCCACGGCCGTGGCGTACAGCAAATGCTGGAAGAAGTACTTGAAGATGTGCCTGAAGATGAAAGTCTAGAAGAACATGACAAGAATACTGGTCTACGTCTTGCAATTATTGGTCGTCCAAACGTAGGTAAATCGACACTAGTAAACCGTCTATTGGGTGAAGAGCGTGTTGTAGCGTTTGACCAGCCAGGAACGACGCGTGACTCAATCTATATTCCTTTTGAGCGCGATGGTCGTCAATACACCCTGATTGATACCGCTGGGGTACGCCGTAAAGGTAAGGTTGATGAAATGATTGAGAAATTCTCAATTGTGAAAACCTTGCAGGCGATGAAAGATGCGCACGTAGTGGTGATCGTGGTGGATGCCCGTGAAGGCATTGTAGAGCAGGACTTGCACCTGATCGGTTATGCACTGGAAGCTGGCCGTGCCATGGTGATTGCGATCAATAAATGGGACAACATGTCCGAATATGATCGTAAACAATGTAAGCTCGATGTAGAGCGTCGTTTTGACTTTATTCCTTGGGCGAAAATCCATTTGATTTCTGCGCTACACGGTACAGGTGTCGGTGAGATGTATCCATCGATTCACCGTGCTTATGATTCTTCACATCTGAAAGTATCACCAGCGAAGCTGACTCAGATCCTGAATGATGCCACTGAAGCGCACCAACCGCCTACTGTACAAGGTCGTCGTATTAAGATGCGTTATGCGCATATGGGCGGACAGAATCCACCGACTATCGTGGTTCATGGTAATAAAGTAGATAAGACACCTGCAGATTATCGCCGTTACTTGGAAAATGTATTCCGTAAAGTTTACAAACTTGAAGGTACACCAGTAAAAATTGAATTTAAAACCTCAGAAAACCCATTTGAAGGTCGCAAGTCACAGCTGGATGAACGTACTGCTGCGCGTCGCCGTCGTTATGTACAGAAATTCAAGAAAGCCGAGAAAAAATTTAAACGTGGTTAATTGCCATAGTTAAATAAAAAAGCCTGCGAAAGCAGGCTTTTTTATTTATTCATTTTTTAGATTGAGCATTTTTTTGCTTTTTGATAAATACGGATATTTTCAAGATTAGCTAAAGCTACGTCAGCATCGGCTTGAGACGCGGCAATATTATTTTGATTATTATTGCCAGTAAAAGCATTGGTAATTTCAGTTGCGCGCGCAACTGTTTGTGATTGACCTGCAAAAGCAGATAGCGCACCACTTGCAATACCTGCCAATTTAGAAACAGGATTATTGGCTTGAGCATTCGCTTGGTTTAGTGCATTTTGACTTGCTTCTAAGGTGCGTTCAAAACTGCGCGCTTCTACTGCCAAATCCGTACAATCTAAACCTTTTAAATATGTTGTTGAGTAGACACCGTTATTTTGATTTGAAGCATTATTATAATTAGAAGCATAGGCACGGTCTGCACGTGCAACAGCAGCATTCGCCTGTGCACGGCTGCGCTCCATATTTGCTTCAGCCTGATCCATGATGGCGCCGTTTCTAGCTCCCATAACTGCAGTAGCAGCTTCTAGCCAGGAGCCAGCTTGTGTTGAAAATGATAGTGTAGCAATTGTCGTACTGAATATGATTCGCTTAAACATATGACCCTCTGTTTTTCTATGTATAAAATTGTAGCTGGATTGTAACTATTTTTTATTCGATTAAAAATAGCTTGAAAGCTCAATTATTTATTTTGATTTACAGTATATTTTATTGTTTTAATTAAGTTTTATTAAAATATATTTTAAGATATTACCTATAGTTTGTCAGAGAGGCAATCAGGTTGATTTATACTGAAGGCCTTAAAAGTAACATTTTTTATAAGGGCGACTATTTTTGAAGTCTATTATTCATATTGATTGGATCGCGCTGGCACCACGACTTAGACATTTACAAGACTTAGATCGGAAAACCTATATTCAGCAGCGTAAACAATTAATTTATAACTATCGTAATCAGTTGCTAGCTGCACATTTAGGTTGTGTTATTGACCAGCAGGACTTTACTACAACCGAATACGGCAAGCCTTATTTTCCAGCCCATCCAGACTTTGGTTTTAATCATACCCATAGCCAAAACTTCTATGCATTAGCAACAAGCAAAAGTATTCAGAATTTGGGGATCGATATCGAAGAACTTAATCGAAATGTACGTTTTGAAGCCTTAGCCCAACATGCTTTTCATCCTGAAGAGCTGAAACAGTGGCAGGCATTGGGTTATGATCCTGAATACTGGTTTAAAGTCTGGACCACCAAGGAGGCGGTCCTAAAAGCGTCAGGACTTGGAATCCGGATAAACCTGAATGAGCTGAATACCCAGATTCATCCACATCAGGATGGAGGACGTTGTGAACATCCAGAAATTGGAATTTATGCCTATCAAAACTATATCTTAGCGGGTTGCATGCTCACTGTGGCCTGGCAAAGCGAGCATTCCTGTAAAGGCTTAAGATTTCCAACGATTCAGATTCATCAAGCTGTTTAAAAGTAGAGTAAGCCCAAAATATTTCTTATTGTTTGGCAATCATTAAATTACTCAGCCGGTTAACGAACTGTGGACTCATTCGAGATAAGTGAAATAAAAACTTACTCTTGAATCCGACTGGATGATGCGTCACTTGCCAGATCGAATCTTTTAGCTGTGCCAATTTGAAAATATCTTGTGCAACATCCTCAGCTTTTAGATGCACGCCCATTTTTTTGATACTTTCGGCCTGCATATCTTTCACCATTGCAGTGCTAACAAAAAGCGGCATCACATCAAATACCCGAATGCCATATTTTTGCCATTCGATATCTAGTCCTTCAGTCAAACCACGAACCGCAAATTTGCTGGTTGCATAGGAAGCCAGATCCGCTTGGCCATAAATCGCCGATGCTGAAGACAGGTTAATGACCCGGGCAAAGGAAGCCTGCTTTAAGTAGGGTAAAGCAGCATGACAGCCATTCAGGACGCCTTTGATATTCACGTCAAGGGTGCGATGGTGATTAGTAATATTCGTTTCTTCAAAAGGACCGGAATATAAAATCCCGGCATTATTTACCAGAATATTGATTTCACCTGACCAGGATGCGAATTCAGATAGAGCAGTCTCCCATGACGCATAATCGGTTACATCCAGAAAGCCGGCTTTGGCATGTTCACCGAGTTGCTGGGCCAATTGTTCTGCCTGTTCAAGATTAATATCATAAATTCCGACTTTATAACCTTGCTGGTAAAATAGCCTGGCTGTCGCGGCACCAATTCCTTGTGCTGCACCACTAATCAATATACTGTGCATGTGCTTGATCTCCTTATTGTCTTTTTTTCTTGAGCATAGCAAGAAACAGGCAAAATAATGCGGCTATTTGGTAAAGAAGAGGTTTTACGGTGGAACAATTACTCCAAGTCATGCGTGAGTTACGTGAAAAATGTCCATGGGATCAGCAACAGACTCCCGAATCTTTAACCAAATATGCGATTGAGGAAGCCTATGAAGTTGAAGCAGCAGTGCGCTCTGGCCAAGCTGATGAGGTGCGGGATGAACTGGGTGATTTGCTGTTACAGGTCGTATTTCAGTCACAAATGTATAGCGAGCAGGGCGCTTTTGATTTTCATGATGTAGTTCAGGCGATTACGGATAAGCTGATTCGTCGTCATCCGCATGTATTTCAGGCTGAACAGTTTGCACAGCTGAGTCCTGAAGATGTCTCGGTACTCTGGAAAGAAATCAAGCAGAAAGAAAAACAGGGTAAGCCACGTTCACGTTTGGATGAGATCAAGCATGCACCTGCACTGCAACAGGCGGATGAGATCCAGAAAAATGTCGCCAAAATCGGCTTTGACTTTCCAGATGTCGCGGGTGCCTATGGCAAGCTGGAAGAAGAACTGGCTGAACTCAAAGAAGCCGTTGCTGGACAAAATTCCGATGAAATACTCGAAGAATTTGGAGACTGCTTATTTTCACTGGTGAATGTTGGTCGTAAACTTGGTGTCTCAAGCGAGATGGCATTATTGGGCACGATCCATAAATTCCGGACTCGCTTTGCCCTGATGGAAGATCGGGCAGAACAACAGCAACTCAATCTGGAAAGCCTGTCATTGGCTGAATTGGATCAGCTCTGGGAACAGGCCAAATTAGAATTAAAACAAAGAGCCGCTCATGAACAAAGTACAACATCGCATAGGTCCAGCATGGATTAATACTGTCCTGCTAGGCATTTGGCTGGCCTATACTTCAATTGGAACAGTACATGCAACTGCAACCGATTATGCAGAATGGAAAGTACGTCAGCAGCAGCATGATGCACGCCTGAAGAAGAAAATTGCTGCTGCTACCCCCGTTTCTGAAAACAATCATTATCTGGCTAAACCTGCATTATCCGCCTCTTCAGCTGCTGATAAAATCAGTCTGAATCAGGCCAGTATTGAGCAGTTACAGCAGTTAAATGGCATCGGGCAGAAGAAAGCGGAAGCGATCATTGAATACCGGCAGAAAAACGGTAAATTTAAAACAATTGAAGATATTCAACAGGTCAAAGGCATCGGGCCGGCCTTATTTGCCAAAAACAAGGATAAACTGGCTTTGTAACCCTGCTGAATTTATTGTAAATAAGCCATCCATCTGAACCATGAGAATGACATAATCAAATTGCCCTTTAGCGGTGTAAGCGATATGATTAGCGTCATCTTAGAATTTTACGTTCAGACGTAGGAGACAGCGTCTTTTGCAAACTTTGCGCGCGTCAAAATGTGGTTTATCAACCGCTCAATTACCTTCTTATATTCTCGATGTGATTGATGCCTTAACCAAGGCAGGCTATGAAGCTTATATCGTAGGTGGTGGTGTCCGGGATCTGATGCTGGGTTTAAATCCCAAAGATTTCGATGCAGTGACCAATGCTACACCAGCTCAGGTTAAAGAAGTGTTCGGACGGCGTTGTCGGATTATCGGACGACGTTTCGAGCTGGCGCATGTCTATTCGGGCCGTGAACTGGTTGAAGTGGCAACTTTCCGTGCGCCTCCTAAAAAAGCGGTGACCTCTGCAGCAGGGATGATCCTGCGCGATAATAACTGGGGCACCATTGAGCAGGATTTTGCTCGTCGAGATTTTTCGATCAATGCCATGTATTACCAGCCACGCAAAGGTATCGTGCTGGATTTTTGCAATGCAGTAGATGATATTAAACACAAAACGCTGCGTTTACTGGGTGATCCGACTCTAAGATTTGAGGAAGATCCGGTCCGGATGCTGCGAACTTTACGTTTTGCAGCCAAACTCAATTTCAGTATTGATAAAGCCATTCTGGATATTTTCACTCCGGAAATGACCCAGCTTCTACGTGATGTGTCTCCACACCGTCTCTATGATGAATCGCAAAAGCTGTTTACTATAGGACATTTGAATCGTGTGTTGCCAATGCTGATTGATTTTGGCATCTGGCGTCAGCTGTTTGCCGATATCAAGCCAAACATTACTGCATTTATTGAACTGGCAGCGAAAAATACCGATCAGCGTATTTCGATTGGCAAGACCATCAACCCGGCTTTCTTCTATGCGGTATTGTTGTGGCAACCGTTCCTGGAGCGCTGTGATTTTTATCTGTCTAAAGGGGTAGTGCCTGCGGAAGCACGTGCGCAAGCAGGACTGGATGTACTGAAACGTCAGGCTACCCGTACTGTGATTCCACGCTTTGCGGAAACTTTCATTCGTGAAGTCTGGGAAATGCAAACCCGCTTGCTCAATCCAAAACCGCAACAGATTGAAGCATTATCAGGTCATGCACGTTTCCGTGCCGGCTTTGACTTTTTGTTGCTGCGTGAAAAATCAGGCGATGAAACTGCACAAGGTATGGGAAGCTGGTGGGAAGCCTATCAGCAAATGGGCAGCGATGAAAAAGAGCGCGCCATTGCCCAATATAACCGTCAGCGTGCCAAGAGCCGTCGCAAGGCTTCTCAGGAAGAACATCTGGAACAGCGTCTGGCTGCACAAGATGTAGTAACCGAGATTGAACCTCTGGTGAATGAGCCGGAACCACGTAGCCGTCGTGCGCGTAAAGCCAAATTTGAGAATGAGCGTAGCAAACCGGTTTCTCATGTGGCGGCCAGTGCCAGCGGCGACATTGGTGCAGACCATCCAATTACCAAGCGTAAACGGGTGCAGCGTGATTTAAGCCAGGTTATTTTTGGGCCTACACAATGACAGTGACCTATATCGGTTTAGGAAGTAACCTGGGCGATTCACGCCAGATTCTGGCTGAAGCCGTGCAAAAGCTGGCAAGTCTGGGGCAGGTCAAAACCTCGCATCTATACCAAAGCCCACCTATGGGGCCACAAGATCAGCCGAATTATTTTAATGCTGTCGTACAGTTAATTACGGATCTGGCACCGCTGGATCTGCTGGATCGTCTGCAAGCCTTCGAACAGGAGGCTGGGCGTGTGCGTCTACGTCATTGGGGTGAACGTACCTTGGATCTGGATCTGCTTATTTATGGTGATGAACAGATTCAAAATGAACGGTTAACCGTACCGCATGTGGGCGTGCTGGAACGTGATTTTGTATTGGTGCCATTACTGGATATTGATGACGACTTGCAGCTGGATGGAAATACATTAAAAGACCTGGACATCGTCAAGCAATCAACCTTAACGGTTTTTGACCGCACGAATTGGGCAAATATTTAATTTTTAATTATTGGCATGTTCGAGAGAACTTCAATAATAGAGGAACATCTTCATGATCAGTCTCAGTGATTTAAGACGATATAAAGCGGAAGGACGCAAATTTTCTTGCCTGACTTGCTATGACGCCAGTATGGCCAAAGCCATGGAAATTGCTGAAGTTGACAGTATTCTGATAGGCGACTCTTTGGGTATGTCGATTCAAGGTCGTGATTCAACCTTGCCTGTGACTGTAGAAGATATGGCTTACCATACCGCAGCGGTACGCCGTGGCAATCAGCATGCACTGATTATGACTGATCTGCCATTTATGAGTTATGCCACTCTGAATGATGCATTACAAAGCTCAAAAACGGTGATGCAGGCCGGTGCACAAATGGTCAAGATGGAAGGTGGTGCCTGGTTGGCGGAAACCGTTCAGGTTCTAACCCGTAACGGGATCCCAGTCTGTGTTCACTTGGGTCTCACACCGCAGTCGGTGCATGTCTTTGGTGGCTATAAGCTACAGGCCCGTACCCGTGAAGCGGCCGATCAACTGATTGCTGACTGTAAGGCAGTGGTTGAAGCCGGTGCAGCAGTGCTGTTGCTGGAATGCGTGCCTGCACAATTGGGTCAGGAAATTACTGAACTTTTCCCGCATATTCCAGTGATTGGCATTGGAGCAGGGGCAGCCACTGATGGCCAGGTACTGGTCGTTCAGGACATGCTCGGTCTGACCTTTGGCCACACTGCAAAATTTGTACGTAACTTTATGAAAGAACAGTCTGGTGCGACTGCAATTCTGGATGCATTTAAAGCCTATCATGCGGCTGTTTTAGATGGTTCATTCCCAGCACCTGAACAAACATTCCAAGTCGAGTTGTAACATGAAAACAGAAACAACCATCCAAGGATTATCTGCTTCGCTCAATCCTGCACGTTCTGCGCGTAAAATTATTGGTTTTGTCCCGACCATGGGCAACCTGCATCAGGGGCATCTGAATCTGGTGCGTGAGGCGCGTAAACTGTGTGATGTCGTTGTTGTGAGTATTTTCGTTAATCCGATCCAGTTCGGACCTAATGAAGATTTTGATAATTATCCCCGTACTTTAGAGCAGGATCAGCAGTTACTGGCAGATGTAGGTTGTGACATTGTCTTTGCCCCAACTGTAGAGCAGATGTATGGTAACAAGCCACGTCTGACCAATATCAGTGTGTCTGGTATCACCAATGATCTATGTGGCTTACAGCGTCCGGGTCATTTTGATGGTGTGGCGGTCGTGGTGACCAAGTTATTTAATATTGTTCAACCTAACTATGCTTTCTTTGGTCAGAAAGATTATCAGCAATTGGCTGTGATTCGTCAGTTTGTTCAAGACCTCAATATTCCGCTGGAAGTGATTGGTGTACCGATTGCTCGTGCTGAAGATGGTCTGGCACTTAGTTCGCGTAATGGCTATCTAAGCGAGCAGGAACGTGCGACAGCACCGGTTATTTTCCAGAGTCTGAAAACTGCTGAGCAGCAGTTACATGCAGGTAAAACTTTGGAGGAAGCACTGGCAGGTATCCGTCAAACTTTGACAGATGCAGGTATGGTAGTGGACTATATAGAAGTCCGTACACCGGAATTGCAGAAAATTGATGAATTTAATCAGGATGTCGTGATTCTGATCGCGGCGAAATTAGGAAAAACTCGTCTGATTGATAATCTGCAGATCAAATACGCAGCTGGATAAGTAAAAGGATCGTAAGGCATGAAGCGCATTTTAATTGTGACAGGACAATCTGGCTCAGGTAAATCTTCTGCATTGCAGGTACTTGAAGACTTGGGTTATTACTGTATTGATAATCTGCCTTTGGCCTTACTTCCTGAAATTGTGGCGAAGCTGGACTGTGAAAATAATCTGGAACAGTTGGCGCTTGGGGTGGATGTACGTAGTACCCGTGCAGATTTGCAGGAATTCGACCATGTGTTTGAACAGCTGCAACAGCATGGTACGGTGGATGTCATCTATCTGACCACGCAGGATCAGGAGCTGATTGCCCGTTTTAGTGCGTCACGCCGTCCGCATCCTTTGGCTGCCCGTTTCAAGAGCCTGCATCAGTGTATTCAGGAAGAAAAAGTCCTGCTGATGCCAATCCAGCTCCGCTCTACAGTGCATATCGATACCACCGATAAAAGCGTGCATGATCTAAAACATACCTTGCTGTACAAGCTGGGGCAGACCGATAACCTGATTGTGATTCTGCAATCTTTTGGCTATAAGCATGGCATTCCTTTAGATGCTGACTATGTTTTTGATGTCCGTCATTTGCCGAATCCGCATTGGGAACTGGAACTGCGTAAATATTCAGGCCTTGATCAGCCGGTACAGGAATTCCTGGAAAAAAGTGATCAGGTCGAAGACATGTTCCAGGATATTTATCATTTTTTAGACAAATGGCTGCCGACCTTTGCTGAGGGTCATCGTCATTATATGACCATCTCAATTGGTTGTACTGGCGGCCAGCATCGTTCTGTTTATATTGTGGATAGACTAAAAAAAGCGCTTGAGGCAAAATGGTCTATTCAAGTCCTCCACCGAGAAATGAAGCACTGGTCATGATTGATACGACTGTTGACGTAATTAATAAACTAGGTTTACATGCGCGTGCATCAGGTAAACTCATTGAAGTTACCACCAAATTTCGTTCCAGTATCCAGATTGGCAAGTCGGACAAATTGGTTGATGCCAAAAATATTATGTCCTTGCTGATGCTTGGTGCGGGCAAAGGAACAACTTTACGCTTGGTGATTGAAGGTGCAGATGAGGAAAAGGCCTTATCTGAAATTCAGGCACTGTTTGCGGCAAAATTTTATGAGGCAGATTAATCGTGGCACGTCGACCGAGCAGTTTAACTGAAGAAGACTTTGAATCTTTAGAGGGACGCGCAAGTAAAACCGAACAGAAAAAAGCAGTTCAGCGTATGGCTGCTTTAGGCGCACAGTTGGCAGAACTGAGTGCGAAACAAATTAAAAATTTACCCGTTGAAGAACGTCTGATTGAAGCTTTGCTGGATGTCCAACAAATCAGTTCACATGAAGCACGCCGTCGTCAATTTTCACGTATTGGTAAATTACTTCGTAATGAAAATGAAACCGTGATTCTGTCTTATCTGACTCCGAAACAGGGTTTGAAAAAGACAGCACAATTGCAGCGTTGGGTTGACCGTATCGTGAAAGATGGTGATCCTGCAATTAATGAATTTACCAAAACCTATAATGCGACAGAGCGTCATACCTTACGTCAGCATTATTTACGTGTGCATCGTGATCTAAAAAATCAGGCACCGGAAGAAGAGGTGGCAGCCTCAAAGCAAAAGCTGTTTAACTATGTGCAGCAAGTTGCCCTGATTTCAGATAACTGATTGTAATCTGAATTAAAGAAAAGCGACATTTTGTCGCTTTTTTATTCACTATAATTAATTTTTATTTTCCATGAAAATTCAAGAATGTTCCTATAAGTCATTGTTAACTGTAAAAAAATGTAAACTTTTAATATTTTTGATTACGTAAGAAATTGGTTTTAGTGCATAAATAAACTATTTAAATCCCTCAATATTTTATGATTATTAAGAATATTTAAAAAATAGAAATAAATTTAGGTTAAAGTTAATATTATTGGCGATCTATTTTTTCAGAAAGTGATAATAAGCATTTTCTATATATTTGAAAATTCAAAAGCTTTTATTTACCTAAAGATCAGAAGAAAAATGAGCTGTTTTTATCTTCCTTAGATTTCAGAACTCAGATGATATTGAAACAATTTGAAATGAATTCAGGAATTTCAAATAATTATATGTAATTTTTTATAAGAGGAATATTTTTTCAAGTAATTCTTAATATTTAAATATCAAGGTATTGAAGCTATCAATGTATCTTTAGAGAAATAAGTTAACAAATCCTTTGGTCGATAAATGAGATTTTAACGTTGAGTAAATATAGAATCTTTGTTATTGATTGTATCAATTTAGTCGGTTGTAATTTTTATTCTATATTCCATAACATCCAGAGAGGCAGACATGGAACTAAAACTGCTAGAGATCGGTCAGAATACGGAGCAGTTAAGCTCGTGCCGTATATCTCTCATTTTAGGTGTCTATACCTCTGACAATTTATTAGACACCTTCTGTAAAGTCGCCCGTAAAGTACTCGGCGTTAAGACCTGTATCATCGGATTCCATACGGAACCTTATATCTGGTACAGCTGTCCGCTCGGTTTTCGCGGTTTGCACGTACCACAGAATGTGGACATCCCTAAATATCTACAAGAAATGGATGTGATCGATCAAAATCATCCTGCATATGCAGAACTATCAGATCACGTAAAAAGCCTTGGTGTAGCCCATCAGCGGCTCGTAGCATTCAATTTGAAATCAGCCCAAGGACAGTCTTTGGGGCAGGTGGTTTTCTTTGATGATCAGACTGAAGTATTTGATCAGGAAGCCATTATTATCGTTCAGCAATTTGCTGAAACTTTAGTCAAGCGAGTCAAACTGAATGAAGAGCATACTCAACTGAAAGAGTTATACGAACAGCAATGTGCACAAAACTTCAGTAAAACCAAATTCTTCCAGATTATTGCTCATGACCTGCGTGCACCTTTCCATGGTCTGTTAGGCTTCTCGGAAGTGCTGGCACAGGAACGTGACACTCTGGATGAATCCAGTATCCAGAGTATTTCTGATTATTTATATGATACGGCTCAATCGACGTATAACTTGTTAGAAAGCCTGTTGACTTGGGCGATGGCCGAGGGTGGACGTTTCGTTTATCATCCGATTAACTATGAATTAAAACAGTCTACTAAAATTGTCTGTGATGTACTGAAAAGTCTGGCGTTGAAAAAGAATATTGAGCTGATTGACCAGGTTCCTGAAGATATTAAGGTGCATGCTGATATCAATATGATTACTTCGGTCTTGCAGAACCTGGTATCGAATGCGCTGAAATTTACTCCAGTTGATCAGGGTGGCCAGGTGATTCTGGCTGCTGAAATGGAAGGTGAGCAAGTCAAGATTACTGTTCAGGATACTGGTCTCGGTATGACTGAAGAGCAAATGGAAAATCTGTTTAGACCTAATCTCACAGTGAGCTTAAAAGGCACAGACAATGAGAAAGGCGCAGGTCTGGGTCTGGTACTGTGTAAGCGTTTTGTAGACCTGAACCATGGACAGATTGTCGTAGATTCTAAAGAAGGCGCTGGAACCACCTTTACTGTGCATTTACCTAAAGTGACCAATGATCATCAGGCATTGGTACTTGAAGACCTGCATACTGAAAAGTCCTGAAAATCATAAATTTCTATTAAAACCGTTCCCACTCGGCCTGAACTCCTGCTATAACTAAATAAAAGTTTTGAGGGAATCACCGAGTGATGGATGCGGTACAATTGCAGAAAACCTTAAGAGCCAGTCAGTATGCAGAACAGGTATTGGCCAATCATCAAGATCTATTGAATCAGGATTATGCAATTGATCAGTTTCAGGGATCACTCGGCACTGAACAGATTCAAGACTTAATCTATTCCAATCTATTAAATATCAGCGATGAAACCATGTGGATGCGTAGTTTACGTATTCTGCGTGCTCGCCTGATGTTCCGCTGGATCTGGCAGGATGCCAATCAACTCACCGATGTCATCACACTGACCCGCGAGCTGTCTGATTTCGCTGATGCCTGTATCTGTGCTGCCAAAGAGTTTGCCCGTATTCCTCTAGTCGCCAAATATGGCCAGCCAATTGGCTATAACGGTAAAGTTCAGGATCTCATTATTATTGCAATGGGCAAGCTGGGCGCTCAGGAACTCAACCTTTCCAGTGATATTGACCTGATTTTTGCCTTTGATGAACAGGGTGAAACGGATGGGCGCAAATGCATTGATGTTCAGCAGTTCTGCATTCTATGGGGGCAAAAGTTAATCTATCTGCTAGACCATATCACTGCTGAAGGTTTTGTATTCCGTGTTGATATGCGTCTGCGACCTTGGGGTGATGGTTCTGCTCTGGCCATCAGTCATGCCGCACTAGAAAAATATCTTAGCCAGCATGGGCGTGAATGGGAACGCTATGCTTGGATCAAAGCCCGCATCGTCAATCCGAGTCCAGAAGGTGATGAACTGCTGGATATGACCCGTCCTTTTGTATTCCGTAAATATGTCGATTACAGCGCTTTTGAAGCCATGCGCGAAATGAAGGCGATGATTGAGCGTGAAGTACAGCGCCGTAATATTGAAGATGATATCAAGCTTGGCGCAGGCGGGATTCGTGAAGTTGAATTTATAGTGCAGGTTTTTCAGCTGATTTATGGCGGAGCCAAGTTAGAGCTGCAAGACCGGCAATGTCTGGTCAGCCTGAATCATCTGGATGAGGCTGAACTGCTGGATGAGCAGGCAGTGACTGACCTCGAAGATGCCTATTTATTCCTGCGCCGGGTAGAGCATGCTATTCAAGCGCTGCATGATCAACAGACCCAGTGTTTGCCGACTGAGCCAGATTTACGTCAACGTATTGTGGATACTTTGGGCTTTTCAGACTGGTCCGCCTTTATGGAAGTGCTGGATCAAAAACGCGCTAAAGTGATTTACCAGTTTGAGCACTTGATCAAGGAAAATGGACCAGAGCCTCAAGGCAAAAGTTTTTCTCAACTCGAACAACAGCTGAATGAAGTTTTAGATGATCATGCGAAAAATCTGGTACATGAATTCTGGCATGGACATGCCTTAAAAAAACTGCCAGCCAAAGCTATTCAACGTTTAAAAACATTTTGGCCTTATCTGATAGAGGCGATTCTGGAATCAGATAAACCACAAGTTGCACTGGTTCGCCTGATGCCATTGGTTGAATCAGTCATGCGTCGTACGGTGTATCTGGTGATGCTGATTGAAAGTAAAGGTGCTTTACAGCGTTTGGTGAAAATGGCGACTGTCAGCCCCTGGATATGTGAGGAACTTACCCATTATCCGGTATTGCTGGATGAGTTCCTGTCGATGGATTTTGAATTACCTAAACGTCAGGATCTGGAAGATAGCCTGCGTCAGCAATTGCTCAGAATCGAAATTGATCAGGTCGAAGACCAGATGCGGGTGCTACGCCTGTTTAAAAAATCCAATGTACTTGCGGTAGCTGCCAGTGATGTGCTGGCGGAAAGCCCTTTAATGAAAGTCTCGGATGCCTTAACAGATATTGCAGAAGTCTCAGTGAATGCTGCGTTGCATCTGGCCTATCAGATTGTGGCCAAACGACATGGTTTTCCGCTGGATGCAGAAGGGCAGCGCTGCTCGATAGAACATACGGCTTTTGCCGTCATTGGCTATGGCAAAGTCGGTGGCATTGAGTTGGGCTATGGTTCGGATCTGGATCTGGTCTTCATTCACTATATGGGTGAGCAGGCTGATACGGACGGTCTCAAGCCAATTAGCGGTTTTGAGTTCGCTATGCGCGTAGCACAGAAGTTTATGTCGCTCATGACCACACAAACACTGGATGGACGTGTCTATGAAGTCGATACTCGTCTACGCCCTTCTGGAGAAGCAGGGCTACTGGTCACTAGCCTGAAAGCATTTGAGCAATATCAGTTGAAAAATGCATGGCTGTGGGAACATCAGGCCTTGGTGCGTGCACGCTCCATTGCCGGTGAAAATAGCCTGAGAGAGACATTTGAAGCACTACGCTGTAAAATTCTTACCCAGAAACGTGATATCTGTCATGTACGTAGTGAAGTTCTGAAAATGCGTCAGAAAATGAAAGATCATCTGGGTTCTTCCAAAGAGCAAAAAAAAGATGGGATTTTTCATTTAAAACAAGATGCAGGTGGTATCGTTGATATCGAATTTATGGCACAGTATGCGGTGTTAGCTTGGAGTGGGACGAATAAAGATCTCGCCCATTACTCCGACAATGTAAGAATCCTTGAGGATGCCGCAAAATCAGGTTGCTTATCCAGCGACGATGCGACTGCTCTGATTCAAGCTTATCTCCGTGAACGCGCCGAGAGCCACCGCTTAGCCCTTGCAAATCAATCCATGCAAGTGTCTGCAAGCGACTGGCACGATACCCGAAAGACCGTTTGCAAGTTATGGCAAAGACTGATTGATCCAAGTGCAGTATTTGCACTGGATAGTGAATAATTGTGAAAAATTGGAGTTTGTGGCATGAATTTGGCTGATCGTGATGGTTTCATTTGGCAAGATGGACAACTAGTAGACTGGCGTGAGGCGAAAACTCACGTATTAACACATACTTTGCATTACAGCATGGGTGTGTTTGAAGGTGTCCGTGCTTATGAAACCCCGAATGGAACGGCTATTTTCCGTCTGAAAGAACACACCAAACGTTTGCTCAATTCTGCAAAAATTTATCAAATGAAAGTTCCATTTGATCACGCAGCTTTAGAACAAGCTCAAATTGATGTGGTTCGTGAAAATAAATTGGCATCTTGCTATTTACGTCCAATTATTTTTATTGGCTCTGAAAAACTGGGTATTGCCGCAACTGATAATACGATTCATGCTGTAGTTGCAGCGTGGAGCTGGGGTGCTTACCTTGGTGATGATGCGATGGCGAAAGGTATTCGTGTAAAAACTTCATCATTCACACACCATCATCCAAACGTGACCATGTGTAAGGCCAAAGCATCTGGTAACTACACATTGTCGATTCTTGCTCACCAAGAAGTGGCACATTCTGGTTATGACGAAGCAATGCTGCTTGATCCGCAAGGCTATGTATGCCAAGGTTCAGGCGAGAATGTATTCCTAGTACGTGATGGCGTGATTCATACGCCTGACATCGCAGGTGGTGCGCTGGATGGTATTACTCGCCAAACCATTATTACCATTGCTAAAGACCTGGGTTATGACGTAATTGAACGCCGTATTACCCGTGATGAGTTCTACATCGCAGATGAAGCATTCTTCACTGGTACTGCTGCTGAAGTCACGCCAATTCGTGAATACGATGATCGTCAAATTGGTGAAGGGGTTCGTGGTCCAATCACGACTCAAATCCAGAAAGCATACTTCGATGCCGTTCAGGGCAAAGATCCTAAATATGCACACTGGTTAACGTATGTGAAGTAATTAAGAATTTACTGATTGAAAAAACCTCTCATTTGAGAGGTTTTTTCAATATTAATTACGTAATATATTTAATTTTTTGATTCAGAAAATAGTTAAACATTTGCATCTTGTTTGTTTCAATTTGTTATAATGAATATCTTAAATGTAAGATATCATTATTTATTATGATAGAAAATATTATTTACCAAGCTAAAGTAATTCGAACTAAATTTGTATCAGACAAAAAATACTTAACGAAAAGATTTGTATCTAAATTAGGTTATATTCCTAATTTTAATGCACCGCAAAGTTTTAATGAGAAAGTAACAGCGCGAATGATTTTTAGTCGTGATTCTCTGCATACAAAGCTCGCGGATAAAGCTGTAGTAAGGAAGTTAGTAGCAGAAAAAATAGGATGGGATTATTTTGTTCCTTTAATAGGACTATATAAATCCTATGATGATATTAAATTTGAGCAGTTTCCAGATAAGTTTGTTCTGAAGTGCAATCATGATAGTGGTAGTGCTATTATTTGTAATGATCGAAACAATTTTGATGTTCATAAGGCACGTTTAAAAATCAATAAACATTTAAGCATGAATATGTATTATCTTAAGCGAGAATGGCATTATAAAAATATCCAGCCTATGATTTTAGCTGAACAATATATTGATCTTTTTATGGATATAAATAATCAATATATAATTACCACTTGTCGTATTCATTGTTTTGAAGGGAAGCCAGAGTATTTAGAAGTAGATATCATTGATAATCTTAACAATGAATATTCAAATATTTATGATACTTCATGGTTATTACAACCATTTAAAGTAGATTTGAAAGAAAATGCACCTAATAATATAGGACGACCACCTCAGCTTGAGAAATTGTTAGAACTATCAGAGTCATTGTGTTTTTCTTATGGTTATAGTCGAATAGATTTTTTATTATCACAAGATCAAGTGTTTTTTAGTGAAATTACCCTAACACCGAATGCGGGTCGCATGATCATAACACCTATAGAATGGGATCAAAAACTTGGTTCTCTATGGAAGTCATGTTAGTAATTTAAATATATAAGGACCCATGCTAATAAAATAGAGTGAGTCCTTTTTAGAGTTTTAGACTTGATAAAAGTCTCGATACCAGTTCACGAACTGTTTTACTCCATCTTCTACGGATACTGAAGGTTTATAACTTACACTTTGTTCCAGAGCAGAACTATCTGCAAAAGTATCCGGTACATCACCTGGTTGCAGTGGTAGTAAGTCTAGGATTGCTTCTTTGCCCACAGCTTTTTCAATGGCACGGATATATTCAATCAGTTTCACTGGCGAATTATTTCCGATGTTAAAGATGCGGAACGGGGCATTGCTGGTTGATGGATCAGGGTTATTACTATCCCAGTCTAGATTAGGTGCAGCAATCTGGTCACTGGAACGGATCACCCCCTCAGCAATATCTACGACAAAGGTAAAGTCACGGGTATGGTTGCCGTGGTTAAAGACCGGAATAGGTTTGCCTTCAATAATGTTCTTGGTGAACTTAAAGAGAGCCATATCCGGACGACCCCAAGGACCATAGACAGTAAAAAAGCGCAAGCCTGTAGTTGGTAGTTTGAATAAGTGGCTATAGCTATGTGCCATCAATTCATTGGCACGCTTTGTTGCTGCATAGAACTGGATTGGATGGTCGACACCATGCTTTTCACTAAAAGGCATGGTGGTGTTGGCACCATACACGCTACTGGTACTGGCATAAGTCAGATGTGGTGTTTTGGCATAGCGGCAGGCTTCAATGATATTGGTAAAACCGACAATATTGCTTTCCACATAACTCATCGGATTTTCAAGCGAATAACGTACGCCTGCCTGTGCAGCAAGATGAATCACGCGATCAAATTGATGTTCCTGAAAACACTTATCGACTGCAGCTTTATCTGCAAGGTTGGCATGATAAAAGTCGAACTGCCCCGACTGCTGTTCCGCGATTTGAGTTAGCAGATCTACACGTGCCTGTTTTAAAGCTGGATCGTAGTAGTCATTCATGTTGTCAAAACCGACCACATCATCACCACGTTCTAAAAGCTTTTTGGAAACATGGAATCCAATAAAACCTGCTGCACCTGTTACCAGAATTTTCATTCATCGCCTCCAAAAATATCACGGGTATACACTTTATCTTCAACGTCACTCAAATCTTTGGATTGACGATTGGTGATAATCACATCTGCCCGCTGTTTAAAGGCTTCTAAATCACTAATCACTTCAGATTTAAAGAACTCGGTTTCTTTTAATGCCGGTTCATAAACAATGACTTCAACCCCCTTGGCTTTAAGGCGTTTCATTACCCCCTGAATGGCAGAGGCACGGAAATTATCTGAGCCACTTTTCATAACCAGTCGATAAATCCCGACCACCGACGGATTCCTTGCCAAAATAGAATCAGCAATGAAGTCTTTACGGGTACGGTTAGAATCCACAATAGCTTGAATCAGATTGCTAGGTACCTGACTATAGTTCGCCAATAGCTGCTTGGTATCTTTTGGCAGGCAGTAACCCCCATAACCAAAGGAAGGGTTGTTATAGTGATTGCCAATTCGTTGGTCCAGACAGACACCTTCAATAATTTGCTGGGTATCTAAACCAAACGTTTGTGCATAGGTATCCAGTTCATTGAAGAAAGCTACGCGCATAGCCAGATAGGTATTGGCAAATAACTTGATTGCTTCTGCTTCGGTTGAGTCAGTGAACAGAACAGGACTGTCTTTTTTGATTGCACCTTCAATCAGCATATCTGCGAATTGTTGAGCACGCGCTGACTTCTCTCCAACAATAATACGTGATGGATAAAGGTTGTCATGTAAGGCTTTACCCTCACGCAAGAATTCTGGAGAGAAAATAATATTGTCTGTATGAAATTTCTCTTTAACCGTTTTGGTGAAGCCTACCGGAACCGTAGATTTAATAATCATGACCGCTTGAGGGTTGATCTCGGTCACATCACCAATGACACTTTCGACGCTTTGGGTATTAAAATAATTGGTTTTGGTATCATAATCCGTCGGTGTCGCAATAATGATAAAATCGGCGTTTTGATAAGCTTCATATTTGTCAGTTGTTGCACGGAAGTTTAGTGGCTTTTCACTTAAAAAAGTTGAAATGTCAGGATCCTGAATCGGAGAAATCTTCTGATTTAACATTTCAACTTTATTGTCAATAATATCTAATGCCACAACTTCATGATGTTGTGAGAAGATCATGGCATTGGAAAGGCCGACGTAACCGGTGCCTGCAACTGCTATTTTCATATCAACCTGATTATGTATTTTTAATAAGGGAGCCAGAGTCCAAGCCAATATTGGTGTTCTCAAGGCGGTTTCATATCATACCATAAAGTATTTTGAGTATTATGAAGGTGTTGAAAAGCGGGGGAGTAACTTTGCTTTAGAGATGGTATGATATGGCGCAGAATGCTGGTGGAAGATGAATACATGCAGGAAAACGTAAACGACTCACTGTCAGGTCAGGCTCATACACAGTCTGAACAGAATATTGTGCTATGCATGAAGTGGGGCACCAAATATGGGGCAGAGTACGTCAATCGTTTATACAACATGGTCAAGCGTCATACTACGGTTGACTTTAAAATGGTGTGTCTGACAGACCGTACCGAGGGCATTGATCCTGCTGTTGAATGTTTTCCTATTCCGCCATTGGCCTTGCCAGCAGGTAGTCCTGAACGTGGCTGGAATAAGTTATCGACCTTTGAACCTGATTTATATGGTTTAAAAGGAAATGCACTTTTCCTCGATTTAGATGTTGTGATTGTCGATAATATCGATAGTTTCTTTACCCATCCGGGTGATTTCCTGATTATTCATGACTGGAAACGTCCATGGCGTATTACCGGAAATAGCTCGGTTTATCGTTTCAAGCTGGGAGCTTTTCCTGGTTTGATGCCATATTTCCGTGAACATTTTGATGAGATCCGTCAGAAGTTTCGTAATGAGCAGGCTTATTTATCCTGGTATGTTGATCAGGAAAAGAAACTGAGTTACTGGCCGGATTCCTGGTGCAAGAGCTATAAATATCACTGCCTGCAAAAAATTCCAATGGCTTATTTCAAGCCGCCTGTGAAGCCGGAAGGCGTCAAAATTATTATTTTCCATGGTGAAATCAATCCACCTGACGCAATTAACGGCGGCGGTGGTAAATGGTACCGTTATGTTCTGCCATCGCAATGGATCAAGGATGCGTGGCAATAATTATTAAGTGTAGTAATTAAGCAATCCTGTACCTATTTTAAAGTGATGAAGTAAATGCAGCAGCAAATTGATATTGTAATTGCCTGGGTGGATGGCAATGATCTGGAATTAAAAAAGAAACGGCATAAATATCTGACTGGTGAAGATGCATCAGATGCAGTCAGTGATACCCGCTTCGCCAGTAATAATGAAATCTACTACAACATTGCTTCAATCCTGAAATATGTACCTTTTTGCCGCAATATTTTTGTAGTGACCGATAACCAGCGCCCAGAATTTATTGATGAATTTACTGCACAAGGCCTGTGTACTGCCGATAAAATTCGTGTAGTGGATCATCGGGAAATTTTTAGAGGTTATGAGCAGCATTTGCCCACTTTCAATACCCGATCCATTGAAAGTATGCTCTGGAACATTGAAGGATTATCAGACTACTTCATTTATTTGAATGATGACTTTTTCTTTAATTCAACTGCGCAGCCAGAAGATTTTCTAAACGGTAATCATTTGGTGGTCTATGGCCACTGGCAAAGCAGTTTTGCGTTGAAAACAAAGTTAAAATATCGCCAATTTTTGCAGCGTCAATTTGGCAAGCCGATTCAGCCGAAGCACATGATTGCACAAATGTTAGGGGCTGATATCCTGGGTTTCAAAAAGTTCTTTAAGATCCATCATTATCCACATATTGTCGATCGTCATGCTTTGAAAGATTATTTGCTGGCACATTCACAGTTGCTGGAAACCCAGATTAAATACAAGTTTCGTAGTGTAGAGCAGCTTAATCCCATTTCACTGATGAATCATATCAAGATTCAAAAGCAGCAAGCTGAGCTGAAGCCTGATATTGAATTGGCTTATCTAAAAAATGAAGATAGCCTCGACAGTTTTATTTCAGCTTTAGATAATCCCGCAATAAAATATGGTTGTATCCAGAGTTTGGATCAATTAAAGCCAGCAGATGCAAAGCAGATCAGTAATGCCATGCAGAGAAAACTGGCTGGTTATTTGCCAAATTCAATTTTAGCTTAGAGGTTCATGATGAAAGTAATTACTTATCTGATTAATCTGGATGGTAGTCATGAACGGCTTGAACGGGCGACTCAGCAACTAGATGCAGTAAATTGGTCCTTTGAACGTTTCTCCGCAGTCGATGGCCGTGGCAAGGCTTTAACTGAATTTGCCAACTATGATGATCAAGGTGCGCAACAGATTCTTGGACGTAGCCTGATGAACTCGGAATTGGGGTGTTATCTGAGTCATTATGGTTGCGCAGAGAAGTTTCTGAATACTGATGCAGATTATCTGGTTGTGCTTGAAGATGATATGAAAATTAATCCAGACTTTAAAACAAAGCTGGATGGTGTGTTGGAATATCTGGATCAGCATAAAGAATTAGATTGGTACTTAATCAATATTGCAGCCAAAAAGAAAAAGCTGGCGAAAGATATTACCCAGATTGAAGATATGAGCATGTGGCATGCTTTTTATTTTCCAATTCGCGGATTAGGTTTGATCTGGTCACGCCAAGGTGCTCAAGCATTTTTAGAAGCAGGTAACAACATAAATATGCCTGTCGATATTTTCTTCCAGACCTGGCTGAGTAAAAATGGTAAGGGTTTAGGCGTATGGCCAGCTTTGGTTCGTCCAGCAGGCTTAGATAGTGATATTTTAGGTACAGTTGCCACGCAGGGGATTTCTCGTAAAGAAAAAGAAAATCGTGCGTTTTCGTATGGTTTTAAAAAGCAAAAACGTATGTGGCGTGACCGCTATTTCGCTTTAAAACATTTAATAAAATCAAAATAGATTATTCTGGGTTATGAAAAATATTGTTATTAGTTTAAAAACAGCTACTGCACGTCGTGAACACATTTGTAAGGAATTTGGAAAGCAAAATATAAATTTTGATTTTTTTGATGCTTTGACACCAGATTTAGCCAAACCTTTAGCGGAAAAAATGCACTTGAATGTTGGGGATGAGTATTTAACAGGTGGCGAGTTGGCATGTTTTATGAGCCATGTCTCTGTTTGGCAAAAAATGGTAGATGAGCAGATTCCGCATTTGGCAGTTTTTGAAGATGATGTATATTTGGGAGAAAATGCTGACTATTTTCTGAGTCAGGATGACTGGATTCAAAATGACTGGGATATTATTAAAATAGAAGCTTTTGCCGATAAGGTGTTTTTAAGTGGGCCTAAGATAAATATCGCAAATGGATCGCGTCAGATTGTTCAGTTAACGGGAAAAAATTTAGGGACAGCGGGCTATATTTTAAGTCTGAAAGGTGCACAAAAATACTTGGATTATGTGCGAAAGATTCAGTTAATTCCTTTAGATCAAGTTATGTTTGATGAATTTATTCAAGCTAAAATTTATCCTGTCTATCAAATGACACCAGCTCTTTGTATTCAAGAAATGATGCTTTTTCCTGAGAAGAAGACAGTTCTCTCAAGTGATTTGCTTGCTGAACGTAAAGCGCGTATGCGTAAGCAGAAGAAAAAGGGGTGGGCAAAAATTCAGTTGGAAATTATGCGTGTACTTAAGCAAGTGAAATATGCTTTGGTTGGGCAGAAAGTAAGTTTTAAATAATTGCTTGGTTATAAAATGAAGAAAGTTATTACATTCGGTACGTTCGATTTATTTCATATCGGGCATTTAAATATTCTTAAGCGAGCAGCAGATTTAGGTAATCATCTTACTGTGGGGATTTCTACGGATCAGTTGAATTTCAATAAGAAAGGAAGAAATCCGATTTATTGTCAGAATTCTAGAGCTAAAATTATTCATGCACTGAAGTTCGTAGATGATGTATTTTTTGAAGAATCTTTGGAAAAGAAGCGAGAATATATTTTAAAGTATCAGGCCGATATTCTTGTGATGGGGGATGACTGGGCTGGACGTTTTGATGAGTTTCAAGACATTTGTGAAGTGGTATATTTACATAGAACTCCTTCTATTTCAACGACTGAAATCATTGAAATTATTAAAGAGTAAAGTTTTTGTGATTGATAAATTATTTAAAAAAATTATTTATTTTTTTTCTGGTTTTATAAGAAGAAACCAGAAAAAATGGGTGTTTGCTAGCCATACAAATTTTGGTGATAATGCTCGCTATTTGTTCTTGGATAGCCATAATCCTCAAAAAATCAGAAAAATTTGGATTGCCAAAAATAAAAAAGAATATAATCTAGTGACATCATTAGGCTATGAATGTTACTTAAAAGGTAGTTTTAAAGCAAAGCTGCATGCTCTAACGGCAAAGAACTTTATTTATACTTGTTATGTATCAGATATTGGGTATCAATATAGTCGTAAGGCAAATTGTATTAATCTTTGGCATGGTATACCATTGAAAAAAATAGAATTTGATATTCATCAGGGACCATTAGCTAAAAAATTTAATCACACTCTTAAAAGTAGGATTAAGCATCCTGAAATTTACAGAGGTCATGATTATGTGTTATGTCCTTCAAAATATGTTTATGAATATTCTTTTAAATCTGCATTTCATATGCAGAAAAAACAGATTTTGAATTTTCCTTATCCGCGATCTATTTTCTTAAAAAGTATGAGTAAAACCTCAAAAAAAATTGAGTTCTTATATGCACCGACTTGGCGTGATAATCAGAAAAACTTTATTCAAAAAGATATTTTAGATTTTAATCTCATCAATCAATTCTGCGCCGAGCATAATTGTATTTTTAAAATTAAATTTCATCCAAATACAAAAGTGGATATTGATACCACATTATTTAAGTATATTGTGCTTGTAGATAGTAAGGATGATCCAAATCAGTGCCTTGCAGAAGCAAATTTTTTAATTACAGATTATTCATCTATATTTTTTGATTATCTTGTATTTGATAGGCCTATCTTATTTTATGTATTTGATGAGTCAGAATATAAATCTAAAAGTAGAGAGATTTATTCTGAGGCTGAAGATATTAATTGTGGGCATAAAATTTATAATCAGCAAGAATTGCTTAATATAATGTCTAAACTAATAGAGGGTCAGGATTTTTATCAAATTAAACGTAAAATAACTATCGATCAGTTTGGTTTGGAATTAACTGATGTTAACAATAAAAGACTCTATCAATACCTATCTGAGCTTTAGCATAGGTTAGCTTGGAGAAATATGATAATTAATGGGATTTGGTTATTATTATATTCATTAATATAAACACCTCTTTCCCTCAATTTTCCTAAACCTTTTATACCCCCACAAATACTGCTCTGGAGCAATGTTAATCATTCGCTCCATTTCCTTGTTTAAGGTATCTACAGAAAGCTGTAAGTCTTTAGATAGAATATCAATTGATAACTCAGTTACATGAATATCAAAGCCGTTTAGATCATCATGACGTAAACAACTTAAGCCAATCACAGAGCATTGGGTTTTTGTAGCCAATTTAGAGAGCAGGGTAGAAGATAGAGCATTCTGTCCATAAAAAGGTGAGTAAATACCGCCGCTTTCTTTGGGCACATGGTCAGGAAGAATGGCAGCAAATCCACCCTGTTTTAGATGCTTGAATAAAGCTCTTACACCAGTTTCATCAGTCGGAACAAGGGTAGCATTTAAACGTTGCCGTGCTTCGAGCATAAACCGATCGACATCAGGATTTTTGCTCGGTTTATACATGATGACAGGGCTAGTGTGTTGATTCACCCAGGCATTAAGTAACTCCCAAGTACCAAAATGAGGAACGACTGCTAAAGTTCCATTCGGGTTTTTCAGTGCATCAGTAAAAATTTCTGGATGATGAATATTCCGGATTTGTTTTAATGCGAACTCAGGTTCAGAACCCCAAATTTTGACTGACTCGGCATAGGTCATGCATTGGCTTTGAACACTTCGTTTTGCCAGTCGTGTGCGTTTCGATGCTGACAGTTCAGGATAGGCAATTCTTAAATTAATTTCTGTAGTACGGCGAATCGATGAATTCGTGATATAGAGAAGTGATCCAACACTTTTCGCCAAATTTTGAATGAATCTTAATGGGAGTTTGGAGAAATTCTTGAGTAATGCGTACATGGTGGGCAGCTTGCCTGATTAAGATTCTTGATCAGGATTGCCTTTAAGCACCATATAAATCAGACCTACAAAAATGACAAGTGCACCTAAAATACTGCTCAAGCAGAAGTATACGATACGGTCATTGGTGTCCAAGTTAAACAGGTTGTTTGCAAGGATATAGCGCATGAACAGCCATTGTACGACTGAAAACACAATCAGCATGATGCCACGGTTACGAACAGCAGGACGCATCGCCATTGCCAAATCACCTAAAAGTAGAAACTGAAGCTATTATGCCACTGTCGTGCAGGCTTCTCAATGCAATAAAAAAGCCCTGTTAGAACAGGGCTTTTTTACTCAAATCATCAAGAAATTATTCTTGAGATTCGGCTTTTGGTTTTTCACGTAAGCGAATACCCAAATCACGCAGTTGAGTTGATTCAACTGGTGCAGGTGCTTGAGTCAATGGACATTCAGCAGTTTTGGTTTTCGGGAATGCAATCACGTCACGGATTGAAGATGCACCTGTCATCAACATCACCAGACGATCCAGACCGAATGCTAAACCACCGTGAGGAGGCGCACCGAATTTCAATGCATTTAACAAAAAGCTGAATTTCTCTTCTGCTTCTTCTTCAGAAATACCCAGCGCTTCAAAGATCGCCTTTTGCATTTCCAAAGTATAAATACGCAGTGAACCACCACCGATTTCAGTACCGTTCAATACCATATCGTAAGCAACAGACAATGCTTCGCCTGGATTATTCTTCACATCTTCAACGCTTGATTTAGGAAGCGTGAACGGATGGTGAACAGAAGTCCATTTGCCATCATCAGTTTCTTCGAACATCGGGAAGTCAACTACCCAAAGCGGAGCCCATTCGCAAGTTGCAAGGTTCATGTCATGACCAATTTTCACACGAAGTGCGCCCATTGCATCATTTACAACTTTGGCTTTGTCTGCACCGAAGAAGACGATATCGCCATTTTCAGCACCAACACGTTTCAATAGATCCAGCACGATAGGCTCGATGAATTTAACGATAGGAGATTGAAGACCTTCGATGCCTTTTTCAAGTTCGTTGACCTTGATGTAAGCCAGACCTTTCGCACCGTAAATACCAACGAATTTAGTATATTCATCGATTGCGCTACGTGGCAGTGAGCCCGCACCTGGAACGCGAAGCGCAACGATACGGCCTTTAGGATCTTTAGCAGGACCTGCGAATACTTTGAACTCGACGTCTTGCATCAAGTCTGCAACGTCAACAAGTTTCAAAGGAATACGTAAGTCTGGTTTGTCAGAAGCATAGTCACGCATTGCTTCTGAATAAGGCATACGTTGGAATTTGTCGAATTTGATGCCAAGAAGTTCGTCGAACATCTTAACAGTCATGCCTTCCATCAAATCCATAATATCGTCATCGCTCATGAACGATGTTTCGATGTCGATTTGAGTGAATTCAGGCTGACGATCCGCACGTAAGTCTTCGTCACGGAAACATTTTGCGATCTGGTAGTAACGATCTACACCACCTACCATCAACAACTGTTTGAACAGCTGTGGTGATTGTGGAAGCGCATAGAAGCTACCATTAGATACACGGCTTGGAACTAAGTAGTCACGCGCACCTTCAGGGGTCGCACGAGTCAAGATCGGAGTTTCAACGTCCAGGAAACCGTGATCGTCTAAATAGTTACGGATCAGGTTGGTCACTTTAGAACGGAAACGTAAACGATCGATCATTTCAGGACGACGGATGTCCAGGAAACGATATTTCAAACGAATTTCTTCAGAAATGCTTGTGTTTTCGTCATTTAATGGGAATGGAGGAGTTTCAGACTGAGCAAGAACTTCAATTTCTTTACCCAATACTTCGATTTGACCACTCACCATGTTGGCATTTTCAGTACCCGCATAACGGCGACGTACACGGCCTGTAATTTTTAATACGTATTCAGAACGTGCTTTGTCTGCTGTTGCAAACGCTTCAGGTGTATCTGGGTCGATAACCACTTGAACAAGACCGTCACGGTCACGCATGTCAAGGAAAATGACACCACCGTGGTCACGGCGACGGTGTACCCAACCGCATAATGTTACGGTCTGGTCAATTTGAGCTTCGGTTAAAGAACCGCAGTAATGAGTTCGCATCATAGCGTTAAAAATCCAACTATATGGGTTAAGGAAGCGTATACGTAAACAGCGTACCGCCTTTAGCAAAGGTAGGATTATGCCTCTTTGGGCATGTTGTCACAAGAACTTGAGGCAAAAACAGTATCATTTTAAAGTGAATAAGCAGGAAGTGAGAGATTTTCCTAGCCCATACGCCGATCACGATCCAGAAATAAAAATAGCAGACAGCCCAGACTAAAGGTGATTAAAAAGCCCTGGCTAAATTCATTGATAGAGCGGCCGGTAAAATAATACAGATCAGATCGCCAGACCTCATCCGGAATATAGCGCATATAGTCCCATGTCGAAAATAAACCTGTGAGCGTAGATAGACCGAATAGACCCCAGCAAAAGAGGAGGATCTTGTGACTGACGCTTAGATATTGCTGGTGAGTTTTATAGTAATGCAGACTCATCCATAGAATAAAAGGCAGAGCCAGAGCAGAAGTCCCGATCTGCAAAATCCGGTGTAGAGGATAAGTTCGTCCTAAAATTTGATACTGCTGGCTGAGAATGTCATAAAAGGCAAAGGTTCGAAAATCCACATGGGTGAGACCATCCCAAATAATATGGGTTGCTGTCCCAATCATCACTGCAATACACATAGCGCAAATAAATCTGAATGCTGAAAATAGATTATGAATATTTAAATCATGCTGTATGCCAATGAAACGATAAATCACTGGCCGGTAAATCAGGTACCAGACCGCACAAAAAATGAGACCAATCCATAAATCAGGGTGAATCAGCGAAGACCATAAATGAGTAATATTAGAATTCTTATGGGTAAAAAGACGGTACAGATCAGGAACCATGCTGCCAATCGCCAGTGCAGCAACAGGTAGCCGATTGCCAGTTAAATATGAAATAGGTGGAGCCAGTACAGCATGTGATAAAGTAAAGGGCATAAAAAATAATGTTTTACTACAATGAAAAATATTCAAATGACATTCTAATAAAATATCTCATTGATTATCGTAAAAGATTGCAAAAACAATGAAATGTTATATTATAACACTATTCGAAATTGCTGAATTTGAGCTTGGGTCATGTCCTTTTCTAAGAATCTAATAACACTCTCAATTTTTGCTGTAGTTGCGCCTACGGTATTTGCTGAACAGTCATCTTCTTCTATTCCTGTACAAACCATGGATACCATTCAGGTACAAGCTCATCCACTGGTACAGACTGCGGCAGATTTTGCAGTTGCTGATCTGATGGTGGACCAGAAAGCCTTATCTGAACGTGCGACAACTATTGGTGATGCGCTGGCAGATGAACTTGGGGTGTATTCAAATCAGTATGGGACCGGAGCGAGCCGTCCTGTAATTCGAGGCCAGGATGGTCCACGTGTCAAAGTTTTGCAGCATGCCTCCGAAACGGCTGATGTATCTACTCTATCTCCTGACCATGCAGTGACAGTCGATCCGATTCTAGCCAAACAGGTCGAAGTTATTCGCGGCCCATCAACTTTGCTTTATAGCGCGGGAACCGTCGGTGGTCTGGTCAATGTCACTGACCAGAAAATCCCAACCCAAATGCCGGAAGATGGTCTGGAAGGGACTGCTGGACTACGTTACAACTCGGGCAGTGATGAAAAACTGGCAAGTGCAGGCGTGACTGCTGCAGTCGGTGAAAATTTTGCCCTGCGTGTAGAAGGCACTAAACACAAAGCCAATGACTATATTGCGCCTGATTATGTAGTAGAAGAACCTCATGGCGATCATTCACATTTTCACAAAGAACGTCGTGTAGGTAATACCTTTGCTGAAGGCCAGACCGTGAATATTGGTGGATCATGGATTCATGATCGTGGTTTCGTTGGCCTGTCTTATAGCAACCGTCAGGATGAATATGGCTTGCCGGGGCATAGTCATGAATATCATGGCTGTGTATTGCATGGTGATCATTTCCATGGCTGTCCAGAGCTGGGTGCTACCGCAGAGCATGAAGAAGAGCATGGCGGACCATGGGTAGATCTGAAATCTGAACGTTATGAAGTACGTACTGAACTGGAACAGCCTTTTGCTGGTTTTGACAAGTTACGTGCCCATGCCAGCTTTACCGATTATGAGCATGATGAGCTGGAAGAAAATGAAGTGATTAGTAATTTCAAAAGCAAAGGCTACGATGGCCGTTTAGAGCTGGTGCATGTTCCGGTTGCTGGTTGGGAAGGGGTAATTGGCACCCAATATAGCCAGCAGAAAATCAATCTGGCTGCTACAGAACATGATCATCATGAAGATGGTGACGAGGATGATGAAGAACATCATGTTCATGGTTCAAGCGTAGTCATGCCAGATACCAAAACTGAAAAATACAGTCTGTTTGCTTTAGAGCATAAACAACTCGGTGATGTGCATGTCGAACTGGGTGCACGTGTTGATCATCAAAAAGTACAAGTTGAATCTGAACAGAAAAATTATTCAGGCACAGGTATCTCTGCTTCTGCCGCTGCGAATTGGGAATTTGCCCCGAACTATAAGTTATCCATTGTAGGTTCACATCAGCAACGTTTACCACTGGCGCAAGAGTTGTATGCCAATGGCCTGCATTTTGCCACCAATACCTATGAAGTCGGTAATCCTGATCTGGATAAAGAAAGCTCGAATAACCTGGAACTGGGTTTCGAATATGAAGGTGCTAAGCTGGATTATCATGCACATATTTACCATAACTGGTTTGATAACTATATCTACGGTGCGACAACCGCCAGAAATGGAAATTTGCGTGGGGTAGAATATACTCAAGATAAAGCTCGTTTCTATGGGGCTGAAGCGGAAGCTACTTATGCATTAAATGACACATACAAGCTAGGTGTATTCGGTGATTACGTGCGCGGCAAAATTGAGGGTGAAAATGCACCCCGTATTCCAGCAGGCCGCTTAGGGACCAAGGTTGAAGCAGACTTTGCCGATGGCTGGTCAGGAATGGCAGAGTATTATCATGTCTTTAATCAGGACAAAACGGCCAGTTATGAAGAAGACACCCAAGGCTACAACATGGTCAATGTCGGTCTAAGCTATGCCAATAGCATTGCTAATAAAAATGCCTATCGGGTTTATTTTAAAGCCAATAATCTGCTCGATGATCAGGTCTATTCGCATAGCTCATTCCTGTCGAATATTCCGCAAGTCGGACGTAATTTTACAGTCGGCGTACAATATGATTTCTAGGATTCAGATGAAATAACTGACCGAATCCAAGTACTGTCACTGAAATAGACTTGAAAAATCATCAGATTAAACCTAGCCTGAGTATATTGGGTTAGGTTTTTTTTTATGCGTATCTTTCAACGAATTCACAATAAACTGAACTGGTCAAACCGCCGTTATGCGGCCTTGATCATTGGTGTGCTGATGGCCAGTTATCTGGCTTCAGCAATTTATCATACTTATAAACCCTTACCTGAAGGGCTGAATTACACGGGTAAGCTGCGCCATGCACAGGTGAAATTTCTGGTCGATCAGACTTATCTAGATACACAGGGCAAGCAGCAACTGGATCATCAGATTTTTAATGAAATGCTGAAAATGGTTGAGGAAGCAAAATCCCTGATCGTGCTGGATATGTTTCTGTTTAATCAGCAGACCGGTGCCTCTAAACAGGAACATCAGGCACTCAGCAAACAGCTCACAGAGGCCTTACTTAACAAGCGATTAATGCAGCCTGAAGTGGAAATCAAATTTATTACCGATCCGATTAATTCTGTCTACGGTGGAATTACAGCACAGCATTATCGTGAACTGCGTCAGGCGGGAGTAGATGTAATCGAAACCAATCTGACACCGCTGCGTGCTTCTAATCCAAGCTGGTCAGGTTTCTGGTATCTGTGCTGTCAGGGGATTGGCAATAATCCGGAAAAAGGCTGGTTGCCGAATCCATTTGGTCCAGAAAAAGTGACCTTACGCAGTTATTTCGACCTGTTTAATTTCAAAGCCAATCATCGTAAAACACTGGTCGTGGATACAGATCAGGGCTGGAAAGCACTGGTTACCTCAATGAACCCACATGATGGCAGTTCACGGCACTCCAATATTGGTCTACTGGTCTGGGGCAGAACAGCGATTGATATTCTTGCGACAGAACAGGCGGTCGGGATCATGTCTCAAGCCAATATGCCGGCTGTGATTGCAGGTGAGTTTGAAGCAGAAAAAAAACAGCCTCAAGTTCAGGTGCTAACTGAAAAAGCCATTTATGAGGGAGTTCTAAAGCTGCTTGAAACGGCGAAAGCAGATGAGCAGATTGATCTGGCCATGTTCTATCTGTCAGAACGTAAGATTGTGAAAGGGTTAATTGCAGCGCATGAGCGCGGAGTGAAACTTCGGGTTTTACTTGATCCAAATAAAGATGCATTTGGTCGTGAAAAAAATGGCATTCCTAACCGGCAGGTGGCTTCAGAACTGCATAAAGCTGGTATTCCGGTACGCTGGTGTAATACTCAAGGCGAGCAATGTCACAACAAAATTCTGATGAAATATGGTGCCCAGCAAGCTGAAATGATTTTGGGTTCAGCAAATTTCACGGCACGTAATCTGAAAAATTATAATCTGGAAACCAATTTGCGTGTGGTGGGACAGCCTCAGGCGGAAGTCTTTAGCGATGCGCAGCAGTATTTCAATACGGCCTGGTCTAATTTGAATGGCCGTTCCATGAGCGTAGACTATGCTCAATATGCTGAAGAGTCATTCTGGAAATACTGGTTATACCGTTTTATGGAATGGAGTGGTTGGTCGACGTTTTGATTTTAAATCCCTCCTAACCTCCCTTTAAAAAAGAGAGGAAAGTCCCTCTTTATCAAAGAGGGATTTAGGGAGATTTCTAGTATTAGCTTTTCGATTCTGGATTCGGCGGAACCAGTTGATCCAGTTCTTTATCTGTCAGCTCATCCAGTTCAGAAATATCAGTCTTAATTTTCCATTGTGCTTCATCATCCACCGGATTTGGTAAACGTGCTTCTAGCCAGTCACACACTACATCTGGTGGGAAGTCGGCATGATTACACTGAATGACCCAAGACAGGAAATCTTTAGCGACACCATTCATATAAGGCGGTGGAGAAACTGGCAGAAACTGAGTCGGCAGACGCTCATTTTTAGAAATATAGTTCAGGACATGACCCAGTTCCTGCACAGTTTGCCATGCTAAAGGATGATCAACATTGATCTGAAATTTAAACCACCAGGCCTGTTTACCATCTGAGCCATAGCTATCAATCAGTCCTTTTTGAACACTGGGTACCTTGCAAAAATATTCATATAAACGATCGAAATTTAAATCAGACACAGTATGCAACTCAAAGCATTAAAAAAGTGATATTAGCATACGCACTTCAGCGTTCATCACGCAAGCCTGTTAAAGTCATGGAATCAATTACAAAACTTTGCAGCAGCAGGGGATTTATCCATATTTTCTGCATGGATTTTGGTTAAAATATGGTCAGAAATCTTTGGAGGACGCACTTATGAAAAAATTAGCTTCAGGTGCATTGCTGGCTTCATTCCTGTTTGGTATTGCGGTGCCCGCTTGGGCGGATAATGCCTGGGTAGGCTATACTGGTGTTGATCGTTCTAAACCTCAACATCGTCCTCCATCACGTCCTCATTATGCACCGCAACCTCCTCATTCGCAGCGGCCTTACTATCCGCAACGTCCATCCCATGGCGGCTATTATTCTCCTGCACAGAGCCAAAGCGGGTTCAATATCCAGTATCAGGCACCGACCACGATTTACCAGAATTCCAATAGCTATAGTTGGGTTAATGGTGATCCAAATGTGGCCTACATTGAAAGTTCGAGATATACAGTGATTACTGACTGGCAGCGTTTGGGATTGCCGGCACCACCACGCGGAAGTCACTGGATTTATGAAAATGGTCGTTATGTGTTGATGAATAACCGTTAAAAGAAATTCCCTCTCTTGTTAGGAGGGGTGATTAATTACCCTCTTGCGAAGCAGTGCTTCTCACCTTTTGCAAAGGGGAACTTTTCTATGACTATGCCAACTCATCATCCTCAGGTCGTGGAGTTTTACCTTCTGGTAATGGCTTTTCGCTATGCTTGTCGCGAATAACGGATGGATAGGTCCAGGACGCATAACGGACCACCAGAATGGCAAAAGCCAAAATCAGAATCGAACCGGTAATAATAACCTGATCCATGCTGGCTTTGTGTGTATGCTGAATATCAGAAATCAGTAAACGGGTCAGGGCAGTAATCGCAATATAAATCAGGAACCGAACCGGCATATGATTGGTCTTGAAATAGATGCCGACCATGGCACCAAGTTCCAGATAGATAAACAGCAAAAGAATATCATCAATGGTGGCAAACTGTTTGACGGCCAAGATGTCAAATACGGTATGACCTGCGGACCAGATCACCATACAGCCAATAATAAACAGCGCAAGATAATGGAAACTTTCAACGGCAAGGTTGCCAAAACGGTCGAGGAGAGTTTCTATTCTTTTTACTTTAGACTCAGATTTACTCATGTTCTCCTCCAGATTTTTCATGTGAAATAACATATGAACAGGAAAGAACTAGCAAAGATCATGCACAAAAAGAGAAAAATAAAATAAAAGTGAAATTATTCGAACTTTTGCACTTTTTTTGCACTAACTTGTTATATTGTATGAGAACTACATTGAATAAATAGGAGAAAAAAATGTTGGACAAAATTCAAACAAAAATTAGTCAATTAGAAGCAGGAAAAAAATTAATCCTGGGCACGGGGATCAAGGCTGAAGAGATGCAGAAGGTACTTGAACTGTGTGAATCTTTAGAGTCGCAAGGGGGAATTAAAATAGTGAATAAGCATTTCAATCCTAAAATAACGACGCAACCAGATACGATCTTGATTGAAAAAGTATAGTGCATAAAAAGCCCTGCAGATGCAGGGCTTTTTATATGGATTCACGTCAAGATTAAGCTTGAGTCGTGAAGTAATCTTCAGAGAAATTCATCACTACTTCGCAACCAGCTTTCACTTTAGTGATACGCAGTGCAAGTTCAGGCAAGATGCGTTGCGTGAAGTAACGTGCAAGCGCAAGTTTGTTTTGGTAGAACTCGCCATCTTTGTCTTTTGCAGCATTGGCAATACGTGCAAACATATAAGAGAAGCTCAATAGGCCTACTGCGTGTAGGTAATCAACTGCTGCTGCATTCGGGAATTCTGCATTTTCGCCAGCAGCTTCAAGCACGAATTGAGTCAATGATTCGACTTCAGTAGCTGCATCTAAAGTTGCATCTTTAATGAAGTTCAGGTCTGCATCTAACTGGTTCGCAAAGTCACGGATTTCTTCGATGTATTCACCGATGTACGCACCGCCACATTTAATGGTTTTACGGCCGATTAAATCTTGTGACTGAACGCCATTGGTTCCTTCATAAATCTGTGAGATACGCAGGTCACGGATACATTGTTCCATACCCCATTCACGGATATAACCATGTCCACCAAAGACCATTTGTGCATCTAGGGTTGCCTGGAATGCAGTATCCGTCAGGTAAGCTTTCGCGATTGGTGTCAACAGTGCCACACGGTCATTGGCTTTTTTTACGGCTTCAGGATCAGTCGAGAACTTGGTGATATCCAGTTGCTGACCGACATACACCGCAAATGCACGAGATGCTTCGTTGTTCGCACGAACATTCAGCAACATACGACGTACATCACCATGTACTAAAATGCTGTCTGCCGGTTTAGCCGGTGATTGAGCACCAAGGGCACTACGACCCTGTAAACGATCTGTCGCATATTGCGCAGCATTTTGATAAGCAAATTCTGAGGCGCCTAGGCCCTGGATGCCCATAGACAGACGTTCGTAGTTCATCATCACGAACATGGCGGCCAGACCTTCATTTTCTTTGCCCACCAGGTAACCTTTGGCACCGTCAAAGTTCATTACACAAGTTGCAGAGGCCTTGATCCCCATTTTGTGTTCGATTGAACCAGGACCAACTGGATTACGTTCACCAATTGAACCATCTTCATTGACCAGGAACTTTGGTACAATGAACAGGGAAATACCGCGAGAGCCGGCAGGCGCATCAGGTGTTTTTGCCAGCACCAGGTGAATAATGTTTTCAGCAAGATCGTGGTCACCACCCGTGATAAAGATTTTGGTACCGGTAATGCTGTACGTACCATCTTCATTACGTTCAGCTTTGGTTTTGATAATACCCAGATCAGTACCGGCATGTGGCTCAGTTAAGCACATGGTGCCTGACCATTCGCCAGAGTAGATTTTAGGAAGGTAGGTTTCTTTTTGCTCTTGAGATGCATAGCTGTTTAAAGCCATACCTGCACCCACAGAAAGAAGCGGGTAGAGCATGAAAGATGGGTTAGTTGCAAACAGCATTTCATCAGAAAGTACGGTGAGCATTTTCGGCATTTCCTGGCCGCCCCATTCTGCATCTGCACCCAGACCGATCCAGCCGCCTTCAGCATATTGTTTGAATGCTTCTTTAAAGCCAGCTGGTGTGGTGACATTGCCATTTTCATATTTTGCGCCTTCTTCATCGCCGGTACGGTTCAGAGGAAGCATGACGTTTTGCGCAAACTTCGCCATTTCTTCAAGAATGGCTTCTGCTGTGGCAGTATCCAAGTGGGCAAGATTTTCATTGGCCTGCCAGAACTGTTCTGCATTGAAAACATCATTCAGGATGAATTTCATGTCAGCAAGTGGCGCGTTATAAATTGGCATAGTATGTCACCTGTTTTATTGTTTAATTGGATTGTTTTGGCTCAGTCTAAAGCATTAAAAATCTGAATGTTAGACGACTAAAGGTTAATTCTGTAACTCTTTATAAAGAAAAAGGACTGCCTGAAGATGGCCGTCCTTTTTCTTATTATGCATTTAAAACTGCATCAGCTTAGAATGCGAAATGTTCAGCATCTAAAGACATAAGCGGTTCTACACCAGTTGCAATCACGTCAACGTGTGAACGAACACGTGGCAGGATTTTCTTGAAGTAGAAGCGTGCAGTCGTCAATTTAGCATTGTAGAAGTCTGCATCAGTGGTACCTGCAGCAAGAGTCTCTTGAGCAACCAGTGCCATACGAGCCCACAGGTAAGCCAGTGTTACATAACCAGAGAAGTACAGGTAATCTACTGCAGCTGCACCCACTTCTTCAGGGTTTTGCATCGCACGCATACCAATCTGCATGGTCAGGTCACCCCATTCTTTGTTCAATGCCGCAAGCGGTTCAACAAATTCTTTCATTGCAGAATTGTCTTTGTTCGCTTCCGCAAATTTGTGGATGATCTTAGTGAAGTCTTTCAACATCGCACCTTGAGTACCCAGTACTTTACGGCCTAACAGATCCAGTGCTTGAATCTCAGTCGTACCTTCGTACAGGCAGGCAATACGTGTATCACGTACGATTTGTTCCATGCCATGCTCAGAGATAAAGCCGTGACCACCGAAGACTTGAACACCATGTTTCGCAGCTTCTGAACCAGTTTCAGTCAGGAATGCTTTTGCGATTGGAGTTAATAGCGACAGGATATTGTCAGCGAACTTGCGCTCTTCTTCAGAAGTACCTTGTTCAACCACATCAGCATATTGAGCCAACAGGTAAACCAGTGCACGACCACCTTCAGCAAATGCTTTTTGAGTTAACAGCATATTACGTACTGCTGGGTGAACGATAATCGGGTCTGCTTCTTTTTCAGGTGCTTTAGGGCCAGTTAAAGAACGCATTGCCAAACGGTCTTTGGCATAAGCTAACGCGCCTTGGAAAGAAGACTCAGATGCAGACAAACCTTGTACAGCAGTACCGATACGTGCAGTGTTCATGAAAGTGAACATGCAGTTCAGACCACGGTTTTCAGGTCCAATCAGGAAGCCTTTTGCGTTATCAAAGTTGATGACACACGTTGCATTACCATGGATCCCCATTTTGTGTTCGATCGAACCACAACGTACGCCATTACGTTCACCGATAGAACCGTCAGCATTCAGGTTGAACTTCGGTACGATGAACAGCGAAATACCTTTAGTACCTTTAGGTGCGCCCGGTAGACGAGCCAGCACGATATGGATGATGTTTTCAGCCATGTCATGTTCACCAGCAGAGATAAAGATCTTCTCGCCAGAGATTGCATAGCTGCCATCCGCTTGTGGCTCAGCTTTAGTACGGATAATACCCAGGTCAGAACCTGCATGAGATTCAGTTAGACACATGGTACCTGTCCAGACACCTGATACCAGGTTAGGCAGGTAAGCATCTTTTTGTTCTTGAGAACCATGGTGTTCTAAAGTACGTACCGCACCATGAGACAGGCCAGGGTACATGCCCCATGCCCAGTTCGCAGTACCGACCATTTCAGAAATGGTAATACCTAAAGAGTTCGGTAAGCCTTGACCGCCATATTGCTCTTCCGCAGAAAGAGAAGGGAAGCCTAGCTCGATGTATTTTTGGTACGCTTCTTTAAAGCCAGTCGGTGTTGTTACAACGCCGTCATTCCAGGTACAACCTTCACGGTCGCCTACTTGGTTTAGAGGAGATAATTCATTTTCACAGAAGTCAGCTGCAGCTTCTAGGTACTGATCAACCAACTCACGGCTTACGTTTTCTTGAAACGCAGGAAGTTTTGCGTAATGTTCTTCAGCATTTAATAATTCGTGTAGAACGAATTGCATGTCACGTAAGGGCGCTTTGTATTGTGGCATATCGGTTTCCTCAATACTGGTTTAGACCAGCGTTATCATCCTAAATTAATTGAAACGTGCCTTCAGTGACACGTATTGCTATGAATCTAATCGTGCAACATCTTGCCCAGCCATACAAGCTTTCAGGCGGCTTTCTTGGTGACTATAAAGTCAAAGATTAATCTGCACAGAACAGTAAACATATTGACTGCAAAGACTTTTGTAGAAATTAGCAGAACATGAATGGTCAAAAGAGGACTGAGGAGTCAGCTATAAAAAAAAGGCACCCGAAGGTGCCTGAATTTGAAGGAATAAGAAACGTAGAAGAAGATTAAGATGCAGCTTTAGTCATCTTAATGGGTGCATTCGGCTGGAAGTGCACGATACATTGACCATCAATAGTTTGAGTACCCGCTTTCACTTGAACGGCCTTGCCGTGGGTTTGACCTTTACAAGCGTTGGCAAACGCAGTTTGTAGAGCCTGACGTTCTGATAAACGCTGATCATACTGTTTAACCATTTCTGCACGTTGACTATCCGTTAATGCTTCTCCACGGTTCATACCACCTCGGAATTCATCACGCATTGGACGATGTTCACCGCGCATACTACGGAATTCACCACGTTGACCTGTGATGCCTTTATGGTCAGGTTTGAAAGAAATCTTGCATTGCCCATCAATGGTTTTATCACCCGCCTTGATTTGGACTGCACTACCTACAGCTTTACCGTCACAGGCCTGTTGAATCTGTTTATGCAATTGCATGCGTTCTGCACGAGCGGCTTTGAATTGTTCGCGTTGCTCTGGAGTGAGACGATGCTGTTTTTGACCTTCATGATGTTTCATCATACGAGAATGATCTTTCTGCTCATTCACGTTGCTCGTAGATTGACAGGCGGTCAATGCACCCATCGATAAAACACTGGCACTGATTAAGGCGATTTTTGTCATTGCTTTCATGTTTTTACCCCATTCAAGAGCTGATTCTTTTTGATGAGTAAAGATTAAATAATAAAGATGAAGAAACAATGGAGAGTTTTTTAAGTCTGTGTTCGCTACAATAATGAATATAGAGAAGAAAAACTGAGATTTTTACTTTGAAGATTCGCCGTATTCCGATTGCATTACGTCTGTTTTTGACTGTTTTATTGACCACCTTGGTAATTACCACGGTGAGTCTGGGCGTATTGCATCTGAATATGCAGCGCAACTTTACCCGCTATGTGGCGGATGTAGAAATGCAGAAGCTGGATCATGTAATCGAGAATCTGGCTGATGTCTATACGGTATATGAAGACTGGGGTAATGCCATTCAGGCGCAGATTCTGCAAATTGAAGGTGAAGCTGCACCGGATGATTATGACCGTTTATCGCGCTGGTGGTTGCGGCGTCAGTATGATATTGCCTTACAGCAGCGTTACTTTCATGAGCAGACCTTAGCCACTGTAGCGCCTTCAAGTATGGTCGAGCCAAATTTAACACCACGTTCAGTCAATGAAGAAGAATTACGTATTCTGGCATCTAACCTGCCTTCACAATTCCAGCCCTTTGAAGGTTTAAGATTTCCACTTAGCTCCAATCAGAACCTGTTTAGAACCGACCGTAAAGACAATAATGGCGGTCAACAGCCGGTTCAGCAGCCCACTGGCAAGAAGCAGTTTATTCAGATGCCAGACCGTCTGGGTCTGAGTTCACGCCTGTCACTCTATGATGCCAAACGTCGTTTTGTAGTAGGCGAAGCATCTGATGAGCAGATTTCCTATCGTCCAATTATGGTTGAAAACCAGGTGGTCGGTTATCTGGGCTTGAAACCGGTTTTAGACCAAGATGATGCTTTAAGTATTAATTTCTTTAGTAATCAGAAACGTTACCTATTTTTAGTTTATGGTTTAAGTATTCTAGCCAGTCTGATTGCTGCATTATTACTGGCAACTTATTTTAAAAAACCGATTCAGCGTTTGTTGAACGGTACGCGTGAATTGACTCGTGGTAATTATCAGCATCAGGTGAAAGTGAAACGTAATGATGAGCTGGGTGATCTGTCTAATGAGCTGAATCAACTGGCCGTGATTTTGGATCAGCATGAAACTTCACGCCGTCAGTGGGTAGCAGATACTTCACATGAATTGAAAACTCCGCTGGCAGTCTTGCAGGCACAGATTGAAGCGATGCAGGATGGAATCCGTAAACCGACACCAGAGCATTTTGCGTCGATGTTGGCACAGGTAACCAGCCTGAAAAAACTGACTCAGGATCTGGCAGCTCTAGCGCAGGCTGATGCCCAGCAATTACAGTTTTACTATGCAACTGTAAATCCATGGGAGGTGGTGCAGCAGGAATTAATGAACTTCCAGCCTAAATTTGAACAGGCTGATCTGAAAGTGACTATTGAAGGTGACGGTGCTGAAGTCGAGCTGGATCTGGACCGTTTCAAGCAGATTGTAGCTAACCTGCTTAGCAACAGTATCCGTTATACAGAAGCCGGTGGTCAGGTACATATCCATACCGAACAGAATGAGAAAGAATGGACTTTATATGTCGATGACAGCCCATTCGGTTTGACTGATGAGCAGCTGGCCCGCATTGGTGAGCGTTTCTATCGTGTTGATGATTCGCGTACCCGTGCCACCGGTGGGACAGGCTTGGGTCTGGCCTTATCTTGTAAAATTACTCAGGCTATGGGTGGTAGCTTAAGCTTTGCACATTCACCATTAGGTGGTTTACGATGCAAACTGAGCTTTCCTAAACAAATGAAACTATAAAGGAAAATATATTCATGAAACATATTATGCTGGTTGAAGACGAAGTCGAACTTGCCCTGTTGGTGCGAGATTATCTAGAGGCTGCTGGTTTTGAAGTCAGCGTGTTTCATGATGGGCAAGAAGCATATAACAGTTTTACCCAGCGTAAACCGAGCCTGATGATCCTGGACTTGATGGTGCCGCGTATGGATGGTCTGACCATTTGCCGTAAAGTACGTGAGCAATCAGACTTGCCGATCATTATGGTGACTGCGCGTACTGAAGAAATTGACCGTGTACTGGGCTTGAATATGGGCGCGGATGACTATATCTGCAAGCCATTTAGTCCAAAAGAACTGGTTGCCCGTGTGCAAGCCGTATTACGCCGTTTAGACCGTAAAGCTGAGCCGGAAAGCAATGATCTATTCCGTATGGATAAATCACAACAGCGTATCTGGTACCAGCAAAAAGCCTTGAACCTGACACCGACTGAATTCCGTTTGCTGGAGCTGTTCCTAGAACATGTCGGCCAGGTGTATTCACGTGCACAGCTACTTGATCATATCAATCCGGACAGTTTTGATGTGGCAGACCGTGTGATTGATAGTCATATCAAGAACCTGCGTCGCAAAATTTCAGATGCTGCAGAAACCGGAAATCGTCATGAATGGATTCAGGCCGTTTATGGTGTAGGGTATCGTTTTGAATATCCTGAAGACTGATATTCGAATTCGTTAAAGAAAAGCGGATAGACTTCTTGGTTTGTTCGCTTTTTTATTTCTGAAAATGATCAATATAAGAGAGCCAAAATAATGAAAATCATCATTCGGGATGAACGGCTAGAAGATATTCTAGCCATTGCTAAATTGACCCGAGCGGCTTTTCAAAATACTGACCATTCAAGTCATACTGAACAATTTATTGTCAATGCTTTGCGCACGCATGGGCAGTTAACGATTTCTCTAGTTGCACTTGAAAATAATCAGCTGGTTGGCCATGTGGCTATTTCACCTGTCACTATCTCTTCAGGTGAAACTGGCTGGTACGGTCTTGGCCCAATTTCGGTATTACCTGCAAAACAAGGACAGGGAATCGGCACTTTACTTATACGGGTAGCTTTAGATCGCCTGCAACAGTTGGGGGCTCAAGGATGTGTAGTGCTCGGTGATCCTCAATATTATGGTCGTTTCGGGTTTAAGGCTTTTCCAGAACTTTACCTCAAGGATGTTCCTCCAGAATATTTTCAAGTCATTGCATTTAATGGATCTATTCCACAGGGAGAAGTGGTCTACCATGAGGCGTTTAATGCGACACAATAATTCATCAAAAACGAGCTATTTCTATTTAGAAGTTATGGAGTTTTGAAATGTAAAATAGCTTTTAACTAGTATCTATTATGAAATCAATTATTTATATTTCTTTTTATCTGAGTAGATATAAAAAATAAAAGTTTAATAATTAATAACTTAAATTTATGTATTAGTTGATTAGTTGGATACCCGCTACAATTCGGTTTTTATTCATCATGAGAGCGTGTCTTGGAGAGTGAAACACCGCAACTACAGCGCCGTTTAAAGAACCGTCATATCCAGCTGATTGCTATGGGCGGGGCCATTGGAACCGGATTATTCTTGGGGTCCGCACAGATTATTCAGTCCGCAGGACCTTCCATTATTCTGGGCTATTTGATTGGTGGTTTGATTGCATTCCTGATTATGCGCCAGTTAGGTGAGATGATTGTGCATGAGCCTGTGACTGGTTCATTCAGTTATTTTGCATTTAAATACTGGGGTAAATTTCCAGGCTTTTTAACCGGCTGGAATTACTGGATTTTATATATTCTGGTCGCAATGACAGAGCTGACCGCCATTGGCAAATATATCAATTACTGGTGGCCACATATTCCAGCCTGGGTATCTGTACTCATTTTCTTTTTGGCGGTAACCCTTGCCAACCTAGCCAATGTCAAAATTTATGGTGAGTCTGAGTTCTGGCTATCGATGATTAAAGTCTTTGCCATCATTGCAATGATTATCTTTGGCATATATTTGCTCCTCACTGCTGATGCAACCTCAACTGCTTCGATCAGCAATTTATGGATTCATGGTGGATTTTTTCCGAATGGCTTTGATGGGCTGTTTTATATGCTCGCCTTTATGATGTTTGCCTTTGGCGGCATTGAGCTGATTAGTATGGCAGCGGCAGAAACCGAAAATCCTGACAAGAACATTCCACGTGCTGTAAATCAAACTGTGATTCGGGTATTTTTATTTTATATCTGCTCGCTTGCCGTATTACTTTCACTCGTACCATGGAATCAGCTGAATTTAGGCGATTTAGATCATAGTCCATTTGTAATGATTTTCAGCCAGATGGGGATTGAATGGGCTGCACATTTACTGAATTTCATTATTTTAACTGCTTCACTTTCAGTTTGTAATAGTGGCATGTATGCCAATAGCCGTATGTTGATGGGGCTGGCTCAACAAGGGAATGCACCGCAATTATTTAAGAGCGTGAATAAACATGATGTGCCTGTGGCAGCGGTATTGTTTTCGGCATTTCTGATCTTTGGCTGTGTGATCCTGAATTACTTTGTGCCTGAAAAAGCGTTGAGTTACCTGATTTATATTGTAGTAGCAGCTGCGGTATTGAACTGGATGATGATCAGTTTGATTCATTTGAAATTTAGACAAGCCATCAAACGAAAGGGGATTCAAACAAAATTTCCAGCAATCTTTGCGCCGTTTAGTAACTATTTTGTTTTAGCTTTTATGCTGATGATTTTATACATCATGTGGACACAAGGCTTTATGTTGTCAGTGTTAATGTTGCCGGTGTGGATTGCGGTGTTGTTTGGCGTGTTTAAGTTTCTGAATAAAAGGAATGCTTAAGCCTAAAATCTCCAATCAGAAGAAGCCCGACCAGAAATGATTGGGCTTTTTTCATATTGTCGCAATATCTAAAGCTTTTAGATGAGTTAAGGTTTATTTTGATCTTAGTGGCAGAATATACTGAATACAGTCTTTAAGGTCATTTCCCAATAAAGGAAAGATGGTCCAAGCACGAAGCAGTTGCTGTTTATGAAAACCTGTTTTTTCTAACACTTGTCTTGACGCTAAATGTTCAGTAGCACAAAAGGTTTCAATTCTATTGAGTTTTTTAGTTTGTTTTAAAAATTGGATCACTGAAGTCATCGCTTCACACATCAAACCTTGTCCCTGATAAGGAGTCCCAAGCCCGAAGTGAATTTCTCCAATGTCATGCCTTTGTATAAAGATCAAAATACCCATAGGTTGCTGGGTTAAATGATCTGCAATAATCCACATAAACTCAGGATCTGAGTTTTCCCACTTTTGTCCCGCCCAGTTTTCTAAAGTTTGTCGAGTTTGAGTTTGGTTCCGATGTGGATGTCTTTGCAAATATTTTGACGCTGCTAGATCGCTAAAATAGTTTTGAAATAAATTGATTTCATCACCACAGTGGTAGGAGCGAAGAATTAAACTCTTTGTCTTTAATGTTATTGGTTTGATCTTAGTCATCGGTGGTATCTGCACTTATTTTTCTAATGTTCGTAATAATTCAATTCGTACTTTTTCTGCTTTCTTTAATTTCGATATTACTAATTCATAAGAATTCTGTACTAGGTCCTCAATCAGAGGTTCATCCAATTCATTATTTTCATACACTGAAATCCAGTGCCGTTTATTCATATGCCAGCCTGCGTGGATATAAGAGTAAATATCTCGCAGCATAGTACCATGATCAGGCGCTACTTTTAAATTAATGACAGCTTTGCCTTGAAGATAAAACTGAAGCATAAAGACTTTATCTAGCACTTTGAATACATCACAACCTTCACCGAAAGGCTGAGTCACAGTGACTTCAGGTAAACTTATCGCTATCTGTGTTGAGATTTGATATAAGGTCATAAGTTATGAATAAACCGAAATAAAACTGTGGATAATGCTTAAATTATCCACAGTTTTTGGTCGTCTTATGAATAAATTAAGATGAACAACTCACCATGACTTCAGGCACATCACTCGGCAATGGTCCTAGATCTTCAGGGTGTTCCAGATCTGGCTGTTTTAAATAAGGCTGACTTAATAATTTAAACAGGCGATCGACTTCGGAAAAGTCATCCCGCTCAGCTAGTTCAATGGCTTTCTGTGCCATATGATTGCGCAGGATATAGTGTGAATTGACGAGTTGCATGGCGGCATCTAATTCTCCGGTATCCTGATGTTCGCGGATCGCTTCATATTGAGTCAGGAATGCTTCAAACTGACGGCGATCCAAACAATCATCCTTGATTGCTTCATATTCATGATTCTGCAGGCGAATAAAGCTTTGCGTATAGTCGAGTTGCTCGCTTTGTAAGATTCTGAGAAAAGCCATGGCGCAGTCAAAGCTGTCTTTGTGAAAACTCGGTAAGCCCATTTTCTGGTTTAGGCCATGCTTATAATGTTCCAGGAAGGTCGGTTCATAATGTTCCAGACATTGGGCCAGATCCTGTTTCCATTGTTCTTCATCATAGTTTTCAGGACATAATGGAATCAGGTTATTCAGCCACATCCACAAGTTCCAGTGGCCGATGCTTGGTTGCTGCTGATAAGTATAGCGACCCTGATAATCCGAGTGGTTATTAATCCAGTTGGGACGGAAACGCTCCATAAACCCATACGGGCCAAAGTCTAGCGTTGAACCGGTAATATTCAGGTTGTCGGTGTTCATGACACCATGCGCAAATCCGACCAGTTGCCATTTGGCAATCATCACTGCTGTGCGCTGAATCACTTGGGTAGCAAATGCCAGAATAGGCTGTTCTGCTTGCAGACATTGCGGGTAATGCCATTCCATACATTTTTGTGTGAATACAGGCAATAGGTCTGGCTGATACTGATTGATCCATTCAAAATGTCCAAACCGGATATGACAGTCAGACGTCCGTAATAGCATTGCACCCGGTTCCAGTTTTTCACGCTGTACACCTTGAGCGGAAGAGGTAAAACCAACCGCATTACTGGACTCTACACCTAGTGCATTTAAGGCGTGTCCGGCTAGGTATTCCCGAATCACCGAGCGTAACACTGCACGACCATCTCCCATACGTGAATAAGGCGTTGCACCAGCACCTTTTAAATGCAGATCAATGGTCTGATGATCTTTATCCAGAATCTGAGCGATCAATAAACCACGTCCATCACCCAGTTGTCCTGCCCATTGTCCAAACTGATGGCCAGCATAAACCATGGCCAAAGGTTCAAACTCGGCAAAGGTTTTTTGACCACTACAGATTTCGACCCATTGTGCTTTATCTTCCTCAGACCATTGCAGTTGATCAGCAAGCGCAGCATTAAAATGTCCCGCTTTAGCACCTTTTAAAGGCAGTGGAGGCTGATGATGATAAAGGCGAGGAGGGAGAGTCTGATATCGGGAATTAAAATACATGGCAGTTAAAATACTTAGGCAATAGAAGCAATATAACAAAGATCTCTGTTTAAAACTGTTGTAAAAGGAAAGTATAAGTAAGACGAGTAGAAATAAAAAAAGCCCCTGATTTCAGGAGCTTTTTTGAGAATCTAAATCTTATTGAGAGACAGGCGCTTTTTTCAAATTACGTACTAACAGATTCAGTGTTTCACGATGATGAGAAAGACGCTGTTCAACCAGCTGGAATTCAACTTTAAGTTTGTCATCCATCTGGTGAATCTTTTCTGCCACAGCAGCCTTTTTCACCTGAATTTCCTGTTCTTTCAGTTTGGCCCAGTCATTCAATGTTTGAGTAAAGGCTTCATATTCCTGAGCAATTTTACTTTTTACATTGATAATGTCTTCATTGACATTATGACCATATACCGCCAGATCCTGCTCGGCATATTTAAACTTCATTGCCAGTTCAGCTTTTTTGATATTAAAGCTTGGAATACGGCGTAAATTTTTCGCAAGGCACAGTTTAGAGCAAGTCCAGATTAACCATTTGGTTGGATCATATTGCCACCATTTCACGCCATTACGGTAATCATACTGGAAGATGTGATGATAGTTATGATAACCCTCACCCCAAGTCGCAATCGCTAACCAGAAGTTGTCACGTGCAGTGTTTTCATCCGTATAAGGACGTGAACCCCACATATGGCACAGTGAGTTAATGAAGAAGGTGACATGATGGCTCAGGATTAAACGCACCAGACCACCCAATAATAATACACCCCAAACATCGCCTACAGCCCAGCCGATTGGCAATAGAATCGCAGCGTGTACTGCAATTACTAGAGGCACATAGTATTTGTGCTGGAACATAACGACTTTGTCGTTTTGCAGGTCTGGTGCATTTTTGTAGTTTGGTTCTGCAGCAGGATAGTCACGCAGCATCCAGCCCAGGTGCGCATACCAGAAGCCGTTATTAATTGAATATGGGTCTTTTTCCACGTCATCGACATGACGGTGATGGGTACGGTGGCCTGAACCCCAGTACAGAATACTGTTCTGCACTGCAAAGGTACCCATGATCATTAAAATGATTTTTAAAGGTAAAGTCGCTTCATAAGCACGATGTGCCCAAAGACGATGATAGCCCGCTGTAATCCCCAGGCTGCTAACGCCGAGCAAAACAAACATACTGATCCAAGCGGCAAGGCTAAAATCATGGTGATACGCATATAACGGAATCGCGATAACAGCTACAATGGGTAAAACTACCAGAGCAAACACAGCGACCCAGTTAATTGGGGCTTGAGGTAGGGGAGCATTCATCTCCAACAGCACTCCTGGAACCTGGGAAGGCATAAGAAAAAGCAGAGGCCGCTATTGTTTATTTTAACAGCGGTTAAGTCATTCATATTAGCACGCCCCCTAGGGCATCACTAGCATTATTGTACGATTGTATTGTACTTATCGGTAACAGAATAAGTAGGATGAAAACTACCATTTTCGCGGGCTAGACAGGCCCTGATTTCCGAGTAAATCACTGAGATTTTTGAAGCTTTTAATCAAATTTATTTTCTTAAAATGAGTCAAATGAATGTTCATTTTTTCTACTAGATTGCAGAGAAATAAATTTGTAAGCAAACCCGTAACCCAAAGTTAAACAAGATTACAGACAGGCATTCTTCTTTAAATTATTTTTCAAGGCTTAAAGAAAAATAATCTATATATAGAATCTTGCATTTTGGGTCCTTTAAAGATGTTGCATCATTAACTTCGGATAATCGGTAATGAGACCCTGAATACCCCAGTCGCGTAATTCTTTGGCACGATTAACATCATTTACGGTCCAGACGCTGATGGTGAGTTCGGCAGCTTGTGTGGCCTGAATAATATCTTTGCTGGCCAGTTCATTCATCCAGCCAATCTGACAACAGCCAAGTTCCAAGGCTTGATCAATTGCCTGATATTTCACATCTGTTTCAATCAGAAGGCCGCGTTTTAAACTGGAATTTTGCTGTTGCAAAGCCTGATGGATTTTAGGATCAAAACTGGTAATCACGACTGACTGCTCATAACCCTGTAACTGCTGTTCAAGCTCAAGCGTGATTTTTTCAGCATCGGCCTGGCTCGCTACACTTTTGACTTCAACTTCAATATGGTCAAAGTTATGAATCACGGTTAAGGTCTGATCCAGCATAGGAGTGGCTTCGACCTTGTTCCATTCTGACCATTTTACTGCGTGATTATATTGACTGAGATCCTGACGGCTACATTCGTAGAGGGGCTTTTGCAAACCGGTAGTGCGTACAAAATTATCATCATGCATGATGATCAGGGCATTGTCTTTAAGCTGGCGTACGTCAAATTCGACTGCGCGAATCCCGATATCCTGAATATATTGAAAACCGCCTAGTGTATTTTCAGGTGCTTCCCCACGCGCACCGCGATGTCCAATTATGCGCATGCTGCGATAACCTGAAGAAGTGAAGATGAAAACATAATGATGAAGAGTTGTGACAGGAGTATTGCAATATTCTGCGCCTGAAACACTTTGTTGCAAATACTGTTGGCGCAGAATTTTCCGTGCAATTTAATACATTTTAGCGGATTTATTGATCAATGGTTTCGTTGATATTTTTTTGCCATAACACCTCAGAACCACCTTCAACACGTTGCAAGGTGCGTGAAGCCACAAACAGCCAGTCAGATAGGCGATTTAATAGCTGCAGGGAAGTCGCCTGAATATTCTGGTCGCGTGAGTGAACTGACATCACGCTGCGCTCTGCACGACGGCACACGGCACGGGCTTGATGAGCAAAACTGCAAACTAAAGTACCCGTAGGCAAAATAAAATCTTTCAGCATCGGCAAAGCTTCATTCATACGATCGATGTCATTTTCCAGAAAATCAATCGAGACTGGTTGAACCAGGTTAAAGCCAGGGATACACACTTCACCACCCAGATCAAACAACCAGTGCTGGATCAGGCTTAAAGATTTATCCCAAGTCGCTTTATCCTGAATGCTGCTTGCCGCGATTTGTGCGCGTAAAACCCCAATGATGGCATTTAGCTCGTCCACATCACCGAGCGCGGCAATACGCAAGTCATCTTTGGCAACGCGTGAGCCATCACCCAGTCCGGTAGTGCCCGAATCGCCTGTGCGCGTGTAAATTTTACTTAAACGGTGACCCATGAGAGTTCCTTAAATGATTAAATGCTGTAAATAAAAAGAATCATGCCATAGGCATGACATGATTCTCAAAAGTATTTGCTTGGATTGGAATGAGCTTAATATTTAAAAGTCACGCCGGCAGAAGCGAGGCGGCCTTCATCAACATAATAATTATTCCAGTTGTATTCGATCTTATGACGCACATCACCGACATTTTCTATGTTGGTAAATACTTTGACATGTGGGTTGATATTCCAGTAAGCATTTAAATCGACGGTCGCATAGCCCGGATTATGGTCTGAATCACTCCAGCTTTTTGACTTGGAACGGGCAATAAGAGAAGCACTCATCCCATAAATTTCATTTTCCAAACCTGTGGTCAGAGTGAGGGTTTGACGTGGTCGTTTAGCTAACTCAATATTCGTTTTGCTATCTTTAGCTTGTACATACGCAAAAGCAGTATCGATGAACCAATCGTCTTGTTTCCAGTTCCATGCCAGCTCGCCACCACGAAGCGTTGCTTCGCTGATATTATTTAACTTGCCATCAACTTTTTGGATCATGTTATCCACTTCGTTTTGATACACGGAAAGTGAAATAGATGAGTTTTGAGTGAGGGCCTGGTCGAAGCCAATTTCATAAGACAGACTTTCTTCGGCTTTTAAATTTGGATTTGCAGATTCACCACTGTACAGCTCGTTTAAGTTTGGTGAACGAAAAGCTGAACCAATATTCGTATAGACGCTGAGTTGAGGTGATATTGCATAACGTGCAGCAGCTTGCCCTACAGTATGAGAGCCATACTTTTCGTTGTCTTCAACACGGATGCCGAGTTGTGTATTGAGTTTATCTGATTGATATTGATGCTGTGTGTAATATCCTTGAGAGGAAACATCACCTTTGTAGGCAACTCCATAAGAAAGAACATCACCATCAAGATTGCTATACGTTGTCCCTAGTAAAATATGATGCTGATCATTTAGATTGAGTTTGGCATACAATTCTGCTTCTTGAGTAGTGCTATATGAATAATCGACCTGACCTAGATAATTCGTAGCATTTTGATCTAATTGATCGTCAAACTGGGATAAGCGAGCATTGAGTTCTAATTGTGAGCCTAGGTTAATTCGTCCTCTCAGGTTAACCATTTCATTTTCAAAATCTTGTGAAGTGAGGCTACCTGCATTGTAATCACTTGTGCCTTTATTTTGGCTGTAATCGAGAGATAAGCCATATTGGTCTTTGTGGACGCCAAATTTTGTGCTGAAACCTTTTTGGTCAAAGGAGTAATTTTCATCTTCATCATCTAGAACAGATTTTCCGTCAGTTTCCAGGCGTTGACCACGGATTTGGGCATAAAAACCATCTTCAGCTAAATCGGCACCCACGAGTGATTTGTAAGTTTTATTCTCGCCAATTTCACCTGTTATAAATGCACCTGATTGTTCAGGTGTTTTAGAAATCATATGAATGACGCCGCCAATGGCATCTGTACCATATAAAACTGATGCTTGACCCTTCAGAATTTCAATTTGCTTGATATCGGTAGTATCAATAAAAGGGAGAGAAGCTGAACTGCTTAAAGCAGTATTCAATCGCATGCCATCACGCAGAACGAGTGTATGTGAAGAACTTGTGCCCCGCATAAAAATAGAGGATTGTTGTCCATAACCGCCTAGCTGAGCAACGTTTAAAGCAGCCTCTTTTTTCAATAAATTGGGTAATGAAGCAATAGGAGATTGCTCAAGAATTGCAGGTTCAATAATCGAAATACGCGCAGGCACATTTTCAATTTTTTCTTCAGAACGAGTAGCTGTCACCACAATCGTATCTAAAGAAGCTTGAGCAATTTTTTGCTCGGCAGCATGAACCGATGAAGTAAAACCCAACGCAAGTGCGATCGCACCTACCAAGGCAGTAGGTTGAAATGGAATAGACATGAGATGTGCTCCATACATTCACTCCCCGTGAATGATTGAGTTAAAGAACACAACAAGCAGGTATCCGGACTTAAATGCAGTATTGAAACATACTTACTTATCCACCTTCCCACATATTGATGCAGTGGTGTAAATCCTGAGGATTTATAAAGACAAGCTTTTCATTTTTTACCGTTGCGGGGGCAGCGTTGGATTTGCACCAACTTCCCTAAAGCCTTAAGGCCTTGACTCGTTGCAAATTGTGGCAAGTATAAAGTCTGCTTATGACTTAAACAATCAAGATCAAGAATAATCCGTATGAACTTTACGCAAGATCGATGATTTGCATTACAATGATTCACCCCAATCTCATAGATTACTTGATATCTTGGTAAATCAGAGCCAACACTATATGCGAACCCGTGCCAAAATCTGTGGAATCACCCGAGTTGAAGATGTCCAAGCTGTTGCTGATGCCGGCTGTGATGCCATTGGATTCGTGTTCTATTCACCGAGCCCACGTAGCGTGACTCAGGCACAGGCTGAAGTGCTGGTCAAAGCAGTGCCAGCTTATATTCAAGTGGTGGGCTTATTTGTTAATAGTACGGCAGATGACATCCAGGATATTTTAAAAACTGTTCCGCTGGATATTCTGCAGTTTCATGGTGATGAAAGCCCTGAACAATGTCAGGTTATCGCAAAGCAGATTGGGCGTCGCTGGTATAAAGCGATTCAGGTCAAACCTGATCTGGACGTAGTCGCTGAGATTCAACGTTATCAGACAGCAGGGGCCAGCGCAGTACTGTTAGACGCATGGCATCCTGATTTAAAAGGTGGTACCGGCCACAGCTTTGACTGGAGCACCTTTCCTCAATTAGATATTCCCTTGATCCTGGCTGGGGGCTTAAACCCGGACAATATCGAGCAAGCAATTCACACCACACAGGCTTACGCTGTTGATGTTAGTGGTGGTGTCGAATCCGCAAAAGGTATAAAAGACCAACAACTCATAGAACGCTTTATGCAAGGAGTCCATCGTGGATCAGCAAAGTACTAATCACAACAAGCCCGTGATTGACTATACCCAATTCCCGGATGAGCGTGGACATTTCGGTATCCATGGCGGGCGTTTTGTGTCAGAAACTCTGATGGCGGCTTTACAAGATCTGGAAAAGCTTTATTTCCGCATGAAAGATGATGAACAGTTTCTGGCAGAATTCGACCGTGATCTAGCCTACTACGTAGGTCGTCCTAGTCCTTTATATCATGCTGAACGATGGTCAAAAGAGTTGGGTGGCGCGCAAATTTACTTAAAGCGTGAAGATCTGAACCATACCGGCTCGCATAAAGTAAACAACACGATTGGTCAGGCTTTACTGGCTAAACTTTCAGGCAAAAAACGTATTATTGCTGAAACTGGTGCTGGTCAGCATGGCGTAGCAACTGCAACCATCGCAGCACGTTTAGGTCTTGAATGTGTGGTGTTCATGGGTGCTGAAGACGTGAAACGTCAGGCGATGAACGTTTATCGTATGCGTTTGCTGGGTGCAACTGTTGTCCCTGTAGAAAGTGGCTCTAAAACATTAAAAGATGCCATGAACGAGGCAATGCGTGACTGGGTCACCAATGTTGACTCAACTTATTATGTGATTGGTACCGTGGCAGGTCCACATCCATATCCACAATTGGTTCGTGACTTCCAGTCCATCATTGGCCGTGAAGCACGCCGTCAGATTCAGGAACAGGCAGGTCGCCTTCCAGATGCATTGGTCGCCTGTGTCGGTGGTGGTTCAAATGCAATGGGCTTGTTCTATCCATTCCTGAACGATCAGGATGTGAAAATGTATGGTGTTGAAGCTGCAGGTTTAGGGATCGAAACTGGTAAGCACTCTGCACCATTGAATGCGGGTCACGTCGGTGTACTGCATGGTAACCGTACTTATCTGATGTCTGATAAAGAAGGTCAGATCATTGAAACGCATTCAATTTCTGCCGGTCTGGATTATCCGGGTGTAGGACCGGAACACAGCTTCCTGAAAGATATGGAACGCGTGAACTACGTGCCGATCAATGACCAGGAAGCGTTACAAGGTTTCCGTGATCTAACCAAGATCGAAGGAATCATTCCTGCGCTTGAAAGTTCACATGCGATGGCGTATGTCACTAAACTTGCACCAACCATGGACAAGGATCAAATCATTATTGCCACCGTTTCTGGTCGTGGTGATAAAGACTTAATGACTGTTGCCCGTATTGATGGCGTGGAAATGGTTGAGATGTAAAATCTCCCCCGGCCCCTCTTTTTCAAAGAGAGAGAAAACCCTCCTTTCTAAAAGGAGGGTAGGGTGGATTAAGAAAAATCGTATTGAAGCTATTCAGTACGATTTTTTTATTTTTATAGATAAGAAAATTTTTAAAGATGAAGAGCAAGAAGCAATCTGGCTAAAAATGGGATAAAAACTATTCAAGTTCTGGATAAAACAGCAAAAAATCAGTTTCTCATTCAGAAAATTAAAATGGTTATTTTAAGCAGAATTGGCCGGAAGAGCTGACGAACGGTTTTAAAAAATTCTTTATCAAATCTCAATAATCGGCATAATAGCTTCAAGCAAAAATAGTTTTTGATTGAGATGGAATGTCTTAATGGATTTAATTCAGGAAAATGGACAACCACGTTACGGACGTTTCAAGGAAATTCCAAAAAGTATTGATTACCATACGTACCAGTACAAAAATCCCTATGGCGATGTACTGACTGGCTGGCGTAAACAACTAAAATATAAAAAATTTAAATTCTGTAGTATTCAACACGAGCATTATACGATTGGCCTTGCAATTGCGGATATCGCTTGGGCCGGGCACAGTTTTTTCTATATCTATAACCATAGCACCAATGAAGTGCAGGAATGGAATGCGATCAATTTCTTCTCGCGCAATACGGTGCTAGATGAACAGCCATTGTTTAATCATAGTTATTTTCACAAATCTCCCTTTCAGATTGATATCCAGCATGCCAATGGGGTGCGTTATATCCATGTGACCAAATATGGTGAAATCAAGCTTAGTGCCCGAATTTTTTGTGCAGGTACAGATCCGCTGAGTATGTGCAGTCCGACCGGAATCAATGGCTGGACCTATACCCAGAAATTGACCACTTTGGGTTGTGAAGGTTATTTCGTAAATAAGCAGGGTGAAACCATCCAGTTTAATGAGCGCACCTTCGCCTCTCTGGATGATACCTGCGGCTTTTTGCGTCCTGAAACTGCCTGGTTCTGGCTATCTTGTAATTTCTGGGATACCAATCGTAACCGTATCGGGATCAATCTCGCTTCCGGCGTCAATGAAAGCTTTGGCAATGAAAACTGTTTGTGGGTAAATGGCAAAATTTATCCTGTGGCGGATGTGTTATTTCAGCAGGAATCTGACGAACGCTGGAACATCCAGTCATTGGATGGCTGCTTGAACCTGAATGTACACACAGGCTGGCGCCGTTATGAAAATCTGAATCTGCGTCTGGTCGGCAGCCAGTTTAGCCAGTGGCAAGCAAAAGTATCTGGTACTATCCGACAAGATGGCCAAGATATTGTACTGGTTAATGAATATGGACTTTTAGAACAGCACTATGCCAAATGGTAATTCATTTTTCTAACTTCTAAATCTAAAAAAGCCTTCAATCTCGAAGGCTTTTGATTTCGAGGTTTAATCTTCTGCAGCTTGCCAGAAGGCTTCTCCTGCCTGAATCGGGTCGCCGGTTTCTGCCAGCGTTTTTACCCAAACCTCATATTGAGCAATCACTGGGTGCTGGGATGGATGGAAATCCTTTTTAAACCAGTCACGATACTGTTTACCCATACGAGTCAGAGTCCCTTTTTTGCCAAAGAACCAAGGTAGGCCACGGATATTCATTTGCAAGCGTTGCAGCGGACTAAAGCCATCATGTTTAAGCATGACATTGGCACGGTAAATGGTAAAACCAAACATCAGCAAAGTCGTGATGAGCAAGGTGTATTGACGCAGCCATTCTGGCGTTTTTGCCACATCTTTCATGACATCAAAAGCCACATCACGATGTTCCATTTCCTCAATCGCATGCCAGGCAAACATGGCGCGAACAAAAGGATGGGCATTTCTTAAAGTATCTTTTTGTCCATAAAAAGTTTCAGCCATGAGCGCGGTCAGATGTTCTGCGGCTGCAGTGACTGCAATATTGTACTCAGGTGAACGGTTCTTCAGGTCATAGTTCATCATGTAGTTCAGACGCTGAATAAACTGATCAACCGGCATGCCTTGTTCCCGCATCAGGTTATTCATCTTGTCATGGGCAATACCATGCTGTGCTTCCTGACGGATAAAATCAGCTACCCGTTTTTGCAGATCTGGATCTTTGATCTGGTCACGGAACAGACGCACACTCTGAATGAAATAACGTTCACCGTCTGGAAAGGTCAGACTCAGTGCATCAAACATACGGGTCAGGAATGGATCGCCACCAAACCAGTAACGCGGAATTTCACTCAGCTTAAAATCAAGATTACTGCGTACCACAGGCTGTACGGAAGATTTTAAAGGTGCGTTCATCTGCTTTCATTCTTTTTCTGAAGATGCTGACAGTATGTTCAGAATTGCACAAATTGTTTTGACAGATATGGCCAATTTTTATACATTTTACGCCAGAGAAAAATAAAATATACATTCGCAGCGGAGACAGGGACGCGCTCATGCAGGACATCAAAATCTCCAATGGCTATATCCAGCTATGGGCCACCTATTTACGTAGCTTAAATATAGAACCTTTAACCGCAAAGTTTCTTGCAGATCTACGACCTCAGCTCATTGGACTGATTGATCAGCCTTTTGATGCACAAGTTCCGCTGGATTTTCTCAATAGCATCCTGTTAAGAACCCAAAAACAGCTAGCGTGTCCACAGTTAATTTTTGAAATTGTGCAGTGCATTCGGCCAGAACATTTTGGTGTGCTGGGCTATATGGTATCTAAAAGCAGCAGTATTCCTGAGATCATCGGCTATATCATGCGTTTTCAGCGACTGGTCATTGATGGGAGTGAATTTGTCCCATTGCAACTAAGACAGCATGCACAGAGTATTGAATTGTATTGGATCTATCAGGATGAGCGTTATAACCTGCTGAATGAGCTGACCATCGCAGCTATGGTGCAATTGGGACGTTTTATTTTGCAGGATCATCCTTTGCTCTTGCGTCGGGTGCGTTTTGCTCATGCGCCAGAAATTGCCCGAATTCACTATCAAAAATTCTATGCTGCGGAAGTGCAGTTTTCACAGCAGGATTATGGCTTTGAACTGGATATACAGGGACTGAACCTGAAATCGGAACAGGCCGATCCAATGTTATTACAGTTATTGATTCGTCAAGCTGAAGAAGCGATTGCAGCCAAACCACCTGTAGAAAGTATTTTGACTCAGGCTCAAAAAGTGGTTGCGGAGCATCTAAGAAGCAGACAACAGGCGATTAAAATTGAACAGCTGGCCGAGCAACTGTTTGTATCGACTCGAACCTTGCAGCGTCAGCTAAATGAGCAAGGTAGTTCTTTTAAAAAATTGTTGGAACAGGAAAGGATCAGGCGTTGTGAAAGCTTATTGCATCAGCCCCTAAGCCTGACCGAAATCGCCCAACAACTGGATTATTCTGACCAGTCCGCTTTAGCCCGCGCTTATAAGGCAGCAACAGGCCGGACTTTATTGCAATATAGAAAACAATTAAAACAGGATCAGGCATAAAAAAACGGCCATCATTGGCCGCTTTATCTCATGACTTAATTTAAGCTGTTTTTAATTTAGGATATCGGAAAGTAATTGCGATCACCGCAAATATTGCCAGAATCCAGCAGTAATACACGCCCCCGATTAGCTCGACTGGAGAAAGTTTGGCAATCGAACAGGCCAGTAATAATTGTGCGCCATAAGGGATCAGCCCCTGTACCACACAGGAGAAAATATCCATCAGGGCGGCGGCACGTTTCGGATCAACCCCATATTCTTTCGCCACTTCACGGGCCATATCACCAGCCAGAATAATCGCGACAGTGTTATTTGCTACAAACAGATTCGAAAATACGACCAAGAAACTGATCCCGATTTCACCAGCCCGCTGACGGCCCACTTTAAATAAGCGGGTCAGCGCGTAGATGCGTTCGATCAGCCAGCGTAAACCACCTTCACGTTGCATGATCGCAGACAGGCCACCCAGGAACATGGATAACAATGCCACTTCAAACATGCCGACAAAGCCATCATAAATGGAAGTGTTCAGCTTGAGGATATTGAAATCTGGCGTAGCAAATAGCCCGAATAAACCCGATAACACGACACCGATGATTAAAACCGCCAGAACATGCAGACGGCTAAAAGCCAGTAAAAAGACCGCAATATAAGGCAGGACTAGAATCCAGTTAAAGTCCTTGTATTCCACTGGACTAGAACTACCAGTATTGAAGATATAGATCAAAATCGTGACGATAGAAGCCGGCACAGCAATCCAGACATTGACTCTGAATTTGTCACGTAACTGCACTTTCTGGCTGCTGGTTGCAGCAATGGTAGTATCCGAAATCATAGACAGGTTATCACCGAACATTGCCCCACCGACCACGGCGCCGATCGCATAAACCACCGGAATCTCGGTCACTTGTGCAAAGCCAAAGGCAATGGGTGCACAGGCGGCAATGGTTCCCATAGAGGTACCCATCGCCGTCGCAATAAATGCCGAAATCACAAACAGCATCGGTAAGACAAAACTCGGAGGAATGACAGACAGGCCCATCTGTACGGTGGCATCAACACTGCCAATCGCACTGCTAACACTGGCAAAAGCACCGGCCAGCATAAATACCATGAACATCAGAATCAGGTTAGGATGGCTGGCACCTTTAAGAAATTCTTCAATACCCTGATTGAGTTTGCCACGATACACTAATGCAGCCAAGATAATCGCGGGCAGGGCAGCAACAGGCGCTTTAATCTGATAAAACGCAAATTCAGTTCCGATCAGAGAATGATAGATCCCGCTACCTAAAAAGATGGTTAAAAATACAATAAGCGGCAACAGTGCAATGGCGCGTGCCTGCACTGTACCTTCAGAGTCAGTCTGCATAGGAGATAAAAAAATAAGAGAATGGGGCTAGTATAAAACAGGTTTTGCAATTTCAGAAAACTTTAAATGAATGCGCTAACATCTGCATTTTTATTAATTTTTCCATGATAAAAATAAGTTTATCTAAATATTCAACATTTTAGGGAATGCCAAAATTAGGCATCTTTGATCATTGAGAAAAAAATCAAAATAATCGTAAATAGATCCCTTCGGGTTGTTCTGAAATCCTCGCACAGGAAATGAAATGCCAGAGGTCGATGTTGCACACTGTTCAATGTACAAAAAATAGCGTTACAATGCGATGTCTTGTATTTCTACATAGTCAATGTCTCAAGTTTGAAACACCTTAAGGAAAGCTCAGCCCTATGTCACGTTTAGCCACACGATTTGGACAACTTAAATCTCAACAGCGTAAAGCTTTAGTTTCTTATGTTATGGCTGGTGACCCGCATCCAGAGGTAACCGTACCTTTGCTGCACCAGATGGTGGACGCTGGCGTCGACGTGATTGAACTGGGTCTTCCTTTCTCAGATCCAATGGCAGATGGTCCGGTGATTGCTCTGGCCGCTGAACGCGCGCTGGCCGGTGGCACTAATACCTTGGATGCCCTGCACATGGTGAAAGAATTTCGCTTGAAAGACCGCGAAACACCAGTGGTACTCATGGGTTATCTCAATCCGGTTGAAGTCATTGGCTATGAAAAGTTTGTGGCTTATGCCTATGAATGCGGTGTCGACGGCGTGCTTCTGGTCGATCTTCCTCCTGAAGAAGCTCAAGATTTGGGGCAGGTGCTGGAAAAATATGAAATGGATCAGATTTTCCTGTTGGCTCCGACCTCAACTGATGAGCGTATTCAGCATGTAGTGAAACAGGCCAGTGGCTTTATTTACTATGTGTCGTTGAAAGGTGTGACGGGTGCTGCAACATTAGATGTATCTGAAGCAGCTGCACGTATTCAGAAAATTAAGGCAGAGACAGATGTTCCTGTAGGCGTGGGTTTTGGTATCAGTGATGCTGCATCTGCGAAAGCGATGGGTGTTGCTGCCGATGCAGTTATTGTGGGAAGTGCGTTTGTAAAACAGTTTGCAACCCTCGCGCCAGAACAAGCCGTTATTGCGACGGTGAATAAAGTCAAGGAGCTTCGAGCAGCGCTCGATGAGTTATAGTATGAGTCAACAAGTGAAATCAGGCAAAATTCTGAGCCCATCGACCCCATGGACGGAGCGTATTGTTCCGGGCATTCATGTACCTGATGAGCAAACCACCCTAAAAGCGACATTCACAGAGCCAACCATTGAGTGCCCTGAATGTCATGCTTTGGTGACACGTACTGCAATGTCATTTAATGCTTATGTTTGTCCACAATGCGATGAACATCTGAAAATGAAAGCACGTGACCGTCTGAACTGGTTCTTTGATCAGGTACAGACTGAAATGGGGCAGGAATTTACGGCCAAAGATCCACTGAAATTTGTCGACAGCAAAGCTTATCCTGAGCGTATGTCGGAAGCACAAAAGAAAACGGGTGAAACTGAAGCACTGATCGTGATGCAAGGTCTGCTGAAAGGCGTGCCAATGATTGCAACTGCATTTGAATTCGACTTCATGGGCGGCTCTATGGGTACCGTAGTGGGTGACCGTTTTGTGCAGGCAGCCGAGCGTGCGATTGAAACACATCAACCTCTAATCTGTTTTGCAGCTTCTGGTGGCGCGCGTATGCAGGAAGGCATGCTGTCTTTGATGCAAATGGCACGTACTTCAGCAGCGATTCAGCGTTTGAAAGAAGCAGGTCTGCCTTATGTGGTGGTATTGACCCACCCAGTTTATGGTGGTGTAACTGCGTCTTTAGCCATGCTGGGTGATGTGCATCTGGCTGAACCGAAAGCGATGATTGGTTTTGCGGGTAAACGTGTAATCGAGCAGACCGTGCGTGAAAAACTGGACGAACCGTTCCAGCGTGCTGAATATTTGCTTGATCATGGTGTAATCGATCAGATTGTTCACCGTCATGCATTACGTGATACAGTTTATCGTATTATCACGAAATTGATGAACCTGCCTTGAACACAGCACCATTAGCAACTGATTCACTTGATACATGGCTCGATTATTGGAGCCATGTTCACGTTACGGGGATTGATTTAGGCCTGGAACGTGTTATTCCTGTGGCTGAAAAGCTGGGCGTGATCAATCCGGAGGCTAAAGTCCTGACGGTTGCCGGAACCAATGGTAAAGGTTCAACGACCACGACTCTGGCTGCCATTCTCAATGCTCAGGGTTTTAAGGTCGGACTGTATCAGTCTCCTCATGTATATCGTTTTAATGAACGGGTGAAATTACGTGGGGTTGAAGTCGAAGACCAGTTGCTGATTGATGCTTTTGTTGAAGTCGATCGGGCACGTCGCGAATGCGATTTAAGCCTGTCATTCTTTGAAGCAACCACACTTGCTGCATTTGTGATTTTTAAACATGAACTGTGTGATGTGTGGGTGCTGGAAGTCGGATTGGGTGGCCGTCTGGATGTCGTGAATGTGGTTAATCCGGATGTTGCAGTCATCACCAATATCGGACTGGATCATACCGACTGGCTCGGTGATACCATTGAAAAAATTGCTTTTGAAAAAGCTGGTATTATCCGTCCGAATATTCCTGTGATATTTGGTGGTCAGCAAGATATTCCGCAAGCCATTCTGGATAAAGCCGCTGAATGCAATGCGCCGTTATATGCAGTTAACCGTGATTATTTCTATGAAGCCTTTGAAGATGGCAAAACCTGGGCCTTTGCATCGTCAGGTACGACCTTAAAACTCCCAACCGGATCGCTGGCGCTGGATAATATTTCTACCGCCGTGGCTGCTATTCTGCTGAGCGGATTAAACGTCAGCCAGCAGGCAATGGCGCAAGGGATTCAGGCCGCCAAATTGCCTGGACGTTTTGAAGTCCGAGAAATTCAGAATAAGACCGTAATTTTTGATGCCGGACATAACCCGCATGGGGTAGAGTTCCTGTTAAAACAATTACGCAATTATTTAAATTACAACAAGAAATATAAAGAAGTCATTTGTGTATTTTCCATGCTGGCAGATAAAGATATAAATTCTGTCGTCAAGTTGTTGAAAGACACTGTTCATTTGTGGAAAATTGCACCATTATCTGTGCCACGTGCGGCAGAGGTCACACTTTTGACTGATGCATTGCAAGGTGAATTGATAGAACAATTTGACAATGTAAAATTAGCTTTTAAATCAGCGCTGGATGAAACAGAGAATAATCAGCTGATTTTGGTATGTGGTTCATTTCATACCTTAGAAGCGGTATGGGAGTATTTGGAAGAATGTCAATGAATAACAAACAACGCTGGATGGGTGGCGTTGTTTTACTAGGTGGTGGTGTTTTATTGGCAGCATTACTCCTGAAAGGCCAAAATGAAATTCATCAGGATCGTCAGCAAAACCCGGCACTGGCTGCAGAAGTAGAATCAAAAGATACAGTCAACAATTCATTAGGTTCTTTAACAGTCGATGTGGAAACAGAAAAACGTCTGCTGGAACAGCAGCGTCGTGACCGCGAAAAGGCAGTAGCTGAACAGGAAGCTCGTGCAGCTGAATTTTTAGCCATGCAACAGCAGGCTGAGGCAGATGCAGCACGTCGTGCGGCTGAAGAATATGCTGCTTTGAATGCCCATCGTATGGGACAGCAAAGTTCAGACAATATTCCACCTGAGCTGGCAGAAGATGAACAGACGAAGCAAAAACGTCTGGCTGAAGACAAGGCTGCTACACAAAAAAAGTTAGAACAGCAGAAACTTGAGCAGCAAAAAGCCCAAACTTCAGCTGATACTGCCAAGAAACAGGCAGAGCAGAAGGCTGCAGAAGAAAAACGTAAGCTAGAAGAGAAACGTAAAGCTGAAGAAGCGCATAAGGCAGCTGAAGCAAAACGTAAGGCCGAGGAAGAGCACAAAGCGGCTGAAAAGAAAAAAGAAGCTGAGCATAAAGCTGCTGAAGAAAAACGTAAGGCAGAAGAAAAGCGCAAAGCTGAAGAGAAACATAAAGCAGAAGAGGCCAAGAAAAAGGCTGAAGCTGAAAAAGCCCGTAAACTTCTTGAAGGTGAAAGTGATAAACAGTGGATGGTGCAGGTGGCATTGGCTGCCAATGAAGCCAATGCTGATGCCATTGCGGCCAAACTGCGAGCCAAAGGCTACAAGGTCACCAAGAGCCAGACATCTAAAGGTGTGCGTATCATGGTCGGTCCATCTAAAGATCGTGAAACAGCAGATGCACTGCGTAAGAAAATCGCATCTGATGCTAGCCTGAACATGAAATCAGCCTGGGTGAATGACTGGGTGCCGCTAGATAAGCGTTAACTCTCTTACTTAACTGAAGTTTCTGTAGATGGATTCGCGAGTTGCTCGCGAATCCATTTTACATTTTCAGGAGTAAATAATTTTTCAATATTGCGCCAAATGGAATGAAAGCCATAACCGCCATGCTTCATTTCCTGTACTGCATCTTCAATGCGCCAGTTCTGAAAAATAATCCGGTACATGGCCACACTGGCACCGGTACGGTCTGAACCGTGATAACAGTGTAAAAGTATTTTTTCATTATTTTGCCGTGCCTGTTGAATCAACTGCATTACGTTCAGTAAATCCTCGCGATTCATAGCCCAGGTATGAATGGGAACATGTTTAAGCTTGAGGTCTTCATTTGACAAAATATCCGTATCTTTATCGCGTGAACGCAGGTTGATCACCACATTAATGGCATATCGTTTTAATAAGGGCGTCAGTTCATCGCTCGGCTGTTCACTCCGGTAAAGTTCATCGCTAATCTGATAAAAATTATGTTCTTCATGCAGTCCCTGTCCCCAGTGCATTGGGCGTTCCTGTTCAGGCAGCGCTGGAGTACAGCCAGATAAAACAAACGCGGAAACCAGAAGAAGTACATAATTATTTTTCATTGCGCGTTAAACCCTCTTTTTAATCATTCTCTTCAACAGCATATCGGCTTTTGCAAAAAAAGCCTGTCCGAAGACAGGCTTGATGGGAAAAGTTCGAAAACCCGGCTCGTCGGAGGGTATCAAACTAAACATGAAAATGATGGTTGATGCATGACGATTTTCATTTTCATGGTGGAGAGTTGATTGGGGTTTTTTACTATTCAAAAAGGATAGAACAACCTTTAGCTTATCCTCTTGCACCCACAGCATAGCTGTGGGTCTTGCGCTCGGGCGAAGCAGTGCTTCGTTTTAACTTGAACTACGCGCTTCGCTTGTCTTGCCACAAATTAAGGCAGTGCTCAAATACTGCGCACTTCGTTTGCCTTGCGCAAAATTAAAAAGCAGTGCTTTCAGTTTTGTCACTCGAAGCATAGCTTCTCGTCTTGCGCAAGGGCAGTACAATGGAAACTGCGCGCTACGCTTGCCTTGCGCAAAATTAAAAAGGAGTCCTTTTAATTCCTTACCAGCCATAGCATAGCTATGGCTCTTGCACTCGGGCGAAGCAGTGCTTCGCTTATCCTCGCTCAGGCTGTGGCGTAAGACGTAAATAAGGAGTCACTGCCTTATAGCCTTTAGGGAAGCGTTGTTTGATTTCTTCCTCATCTTTTAATGAAGGCACAATCACTACATCATCGCCATGTTGCCAGTTTGCTGGAGTTGCAACTTTATGATTGTCGGTTAATTGCAGAGAGTCGACTACACGTAATACTTCATGGAAATTACGACCTGTTGATGCAGGGTAGGTAATAATCAGACGCACTTTCTTGTTTGGATCAATGATTACCAGAGAACGTACAGTTAGGGTTTCGCTGGCATTTGGGTGAATGAAACCATACAGCTCAGACACTTTTCGGTCCTGATCAGCAATGATCGGGAAGTTAACGGTCGTACCTTGAGTTTCATTAATGTCTTTGATCCAGCCATGATGCGATTCAACATCATCAACAGAAAGCGCAATCGCTTTCACGCCACGTTTTGTAAACTCGTCTTTCAGTTTCGCGGTAAAGCCCAGTTCAGTGGTACATACAGGTGTGTAGTCTGCTGGATGTGAAAATAAAATGCCCCAACTATCGCCTAGAAAGTCATAAAAGTTAATTAAGCCTTCGCTAGATTGCTGTTCAAAATTCGGTGCGGTATCGCCTAAACGTAAACTCATTTTCTTGCCTCAATTGATCTTGTAATGTGTCGATGAGAATAAATATGAACCAATTTTTTTATGATTAAAAATAGTGTTTTTAGAATTTCTTATGAATAAACCGAATAAAGAAGTAGGCTGTCGATTCAGAATCAGACAAATCAGTCGTCTAATTAACTATATTGCATGGGTAAAATTTGCTACATTACTTTGCCTTAGGTCTCAGGGCTAGGACGAAGGATGAGTTTTTTTCATTGGTTTTCTGGCAAAACCCTTGTAGTTCAAATTTCTAGCACCATAATAACGACTAAGAACATATTTAATCGACAAGCAAGATTTAGAGAGTCTATACATGTTGGCAAGTCTGATCGGAGGAATCTTCGGTACTAAAAATGAGCGCGAACTCAAACGCATGCGTAAAATCGTAGACAAGATTAATGCGCTCGAGCCGACGATATCAGCCCTAAGCGATGCAGACTTATCTGCAAAAACTGAAGAATTTAAACAACGATATAATAAAGGCGAAAGTCTAGATAAGTTACTTCCTGAAGCATTCGCAGTCTGTCGTGAAGCTGCAAAACGTGTCATGGGAATGCGTCACTATGACGTACAGTTGATTGGTGGTATTACCTTGCATGAAGGCAAGATTGCCGAGATGCGTACCGGTGAAGGTAAAACCCTGATGGGGACGCTGGCCTGTTATCTCAATGCATTGAGCGGACAGGGTGTCCATGTCATCACAGTGAACGACTATTTGGCACAACGTGATGCCGAGTTAAACCGTCCATTGTTCGAATTCTTGGGTTTAAGCATTGGGATTATCTATTCCATGCAGAACCCGATGGAAAAATCTGAAGCCTATAAAGCAGATATCACTTACGGTACCAACAACGAATTCGGTTTCGATTATCTTCGTGACAATATGGTGTTCTCGTTGGCTGAGAAAAAACAGCGTGGTCTGACCTATGCCATTATCGATGAGGTCGATTCGATCCTGATCGATGAAGCGCGTACACCGCTGATTATTTCTGGTCAAAGTGAAGACTCCTCCCAGCTTTATGCAGCGATCAACAGCATTCCACCGAAGTTAAAAGCACAGAAAGAAGAAAAAGTACCGGATGGCGGTCATTTCTGGATTGATGAAAAACAGCGTTCTGTTGAAATTACTGAAACCGGTTTTGAAACCATTGAAAGTGAATTGATTGCAATGGGCTTGCTGGCTGAAGGTGAAAGCCTGTATTCAGCTTCTAATTTGAATTTGCTGCATCATGTGACTGCTGCGATTCGTGCGCACTATCTGTATCAACGTAATGTGCATTACATCATCCATGAAGGTGAAGTGATCATCGTCGATGAGAACACCGGTCGTACCATGCCAGGTCGTCGCTGGTCTGAAGGTCTGCACCAGGCAGTTGAAGCAAAAGAAGGTCTGGAAATCCAGCCGGAAAACCAGACCCTTGCAACTACTACATTCCAGAACTATTTCCGTCTGTATAAAAAATTATCCGGTATGACCGGTACTGCAGATACTGAAGCTGCGGAAATGAAAGAAATTTACGGTCTGGATGTGGTAATCATTCCAACCCACCGTCCAATGATCCGTAATGACCAGAACGATTTGATCTACCTGAATCGTGAAGGTAAGTACAACGCGATTATTCAGGAAATTCAACGTGTTCACGAAGCTGGTGTTGCGCCAATCCTGATTGGTACTGCTACTATTGAAGCGTCGGAAATTCTTTCTGACAAGCTTAAAGAAGCTGGTATTGAACATGAAGTCCTGAATGCCAAACAGCATGAGCGTGAAGCAGATATTATTGCCCAAGCGGGTGCACCGCGTGCTGTAACGATTGCAACTAACATGGCCGGTCGTGGTACCGATATTTTGCTGGGTGGTAACTGGAAAGCGCTACTGGCCAAAATTGAAAACCCAACCCCTGAAGATGAAGCACGCCTGAAAGCAGAATGGGAAGCGAATCATGAAGCAGTTCTTGCTTCTGGTGGTTTGCATATTATCGGTTCTGAGCGTCATGAATCTCGCCGTATCGATAACCAGTTGCGTGGTCGTGCGGGCCGTCAGGGTGACCCGGGTGTATCGCGTTTCTACCTGTCTCTTGAAGATGACTTGATGCGTATCTTTGCGGGTGACCGTGTGGTTGCCATGATGCGTGCAATGGGCTTAAAAGAAGATGAAGCGATTGAACACAAAATGGTGTCACGCTCAATCGAAAATGCACAGCGTAAAGTAGAAGCACGTAACTTCGACATTCGTAAGAACCTGTTGAAATACGATGACGTGAATAACGAGCAGCGTAAAATTATCTATAGTCAGCGTGATGAGATTCTGGCTGAAAGTTCATTGCAGGATTATATCGAAGAGATGATCCGTGAAGTGATGCAGGGCATGATCGCCAACTATATTCCGCCTGAATCAATTCATGATCAGTGGGATATTGAAGGTCTGGAACTTGCACTACGTGAAGACTTATCGATTGATCTGCCAGTTGCACAATGGTTAGAGCAGGATCGTCGTTTAGATGAAGAAGCACTGGTTGAGCGAATTACTGAAGAAGTGGTAAATCGTTACCGTTCACGTCGTGAACAAATGGGTGCTGAATCTGCAGCATCACTTGAACGTCATTTCATGCTGAACTCTCTGGACCGTCACTGGAAAGAGCATCTGGCTGCGATGGATTACCTGCGTCAAGGGATTCATTTACGCGGTTATGCACAGAAAAACCCAGAGCAGGAATACAAAAAAGAAGCCTATAACCTGTTTGTAAACATGCTGGGCGTGATTAAATCTGACGTCATTACTGATCTGTCACGTATCCATGTGCCAACACCTGAAGAGCTGGCTGAAATGGAAGCACAGCAGCAGGCACAGGCTGAAGCGATGCGTTTGCAGTTATCTCATCAGGAATTTGATGGATTACTGGCTGAAGAAGATGAAATCACCACTGAACAAAATGCGCAGGCTAATCCTGTTGCACCAGTCTTTGAAGCACCGGCAAGCCGTAATGCACCTTGTCCATGTGGTTCAGGTCTGAAATACAAACAGTGTCATGGCAAGATCTAATTTCTGCTAAGTTTCTAAACTATAAAAAGATCAGGACCAAATGGTCCTGATCTTTTTATGTATATGGACTTTTCAGCTGATGAATACTGTTTGCACTGTACCGGATTAAATGGTATTTAATGGCAGATTGAACACCGCAAAGTGGAAGAAACAATGACAAAAGTATTAAAAACGATGATGGTTGCTGCTTTGGTAATCCCGACTTTAAGTTTTGCTGAAACAGCAACAACGACACCTGCTAAAGTTCAGCAGGCCATTGGTCCAACTACGGCTCAGGTTCAGACGGGTACAGATGGTCAGGTGACCATTGCAAGTCCGCGTACTGGCATTCGCTATACCTTTAATAATTCAAACCGTCCAATCGTTTTGCAGACTGCAGCGATTGCAGCAGCTAATGCAGCCAATGCAGACCGTATTGTTGCTTCTAACCCTGCGCTTTCTGCGGCAAGTCAGCAACAGGCGAAACAGGCTTTATTGAGTGAATCAACCCAGCTGGCTAAAAACTAAGTTTGATCCAGTTTAATAAAACCAGTCACCATGACTGGTTTTTTATTGTGAAAAACCATAAGAAAAGTGAGTGTTCATCTGGCTTTGGCTCGATTTTTTAATGAAGATCAACTAAGCTGTATTTTTCTGAAACTTCAATATTGGACATTTAAAAATGGCAGTTGGTGACGTATCTATGCCACAGATGCATGTGGTAAAAGGGGTGAGAATTGGTTCGGCAGAAGCATATGTACGCTATCAGAACCGACGTGACCTGGTGATATTTGAACTGGCTGAAGGCTCCAATGTTGCAGGTGTATTTACCCAGAATGCTTTTTGTGCTGCCCCTGTGCATGTTTCTAAAGCACATCTGGCGGTAGGTAATCCACGTTATTTAGTGATTAATACCGGAAATGCTAATGCAGGTACCGGTTCTACAGGTATGGCAAATGCTGAAGCCACTTGTGCCAAACTGGCTGAACTTGCAGGCGTGAAAGCTGAAGAAGTATTGCCATTTTCAACAGGGGTAATTGGGGAACAATTACCAATGGAACGTCTTCTGAATGGTTTGCAGCCTGCATTAGAGTCATTGCGTGATGATGCCTGGATCGATGCGGCAACCGGCATCATGACCACAGACACTACACCAAAAGGTGCATCTGAACAGTTCGAACTGGACGGCATTACTTATACCATGACCGGGATTTCCAAAGGTGCCGGCATGATTCGCCCAAATATGGCCACTATGCTAGGTTATGTGGCGACTGATGTGCCAATCAGCCGTGAACTGGTTCAACAGCTTTTATCTGAGACAGTGAATCAGTCATTCAACCGCATTACCATTGATGGGGATACCTCAACCAATGACTCTTGCATTTTTATTGCTACAGGTCAGGCCGGTGGAACAGAAATTTCATCAGTTGAAGATCTGCGTTATGCAGCTGTGCTTGAGGTATTAATGCGTACCATGAAACGCCTTGCGCAATTGATTGTGCGTGATGGTGAAGGCGCAACCAAGTTTATTACTGTGGCCGTAGAAGGTGGTGCCAATACTCAGGAATGCTGTGACGTGGCCTATAGCATCGCGCATTCTCCATTGGTGAAAACTGCGATCTTTGCTTCTGATCCAAACTGGGGACGTATTCTGGCTGCAATCGGTTATGCAGGTGTGGCGAATTTAGACGTTGCAAAAATTCAGGTTTGGTTAGATGATGTACAAATCTGCAAGGATGGTGGTGCTGCAGCAGACTATACCGAAGAGGCAGGTGCACGTGTGATGGCACAAGCTGAAATGACGATTCGTGTTGATCTTGGACGTGGTGAAGCAAAAGATACAGTCTATACCTGTGACCTGTCCTATGATTATGTGAAGATCAATGCTGATTATCGTTCATAATTCAGATTGTTTCTAAAGCCTCCGTTGTGGGGCTTTTTTTATATCTTATGATTTTTAATGACTGGTCAAAAAAGTATTTTGCTAGAGATGACCGGGATGTAGGGTGAAAGGTTCGTTGAATAATGAACCATGAGGGTAGAGTAAGAGTTGTTATGAATGATGCGACCAAATTAATAGCCAATGAAGCCAAATCGATTGTGCAGGCGCATTTAGATCGTTTAGGAGAACCCAAAGAGCATCAGATCAGTGCACAGGCCAAACAGGAAAAATTTGCACAGATTCAAGCCGAATTGGAAAAGCAGAATGCAGTACTAGTTGCACATTATTATTGTGATCCTGAAATACAGGAACTGGCAGAACTGACTGGTGGCTGTGTGTCCGATTCATTGGAAATGGCGCGTTTTGGACGTGACCATCCCGCATCGACCTTGGTGGTAGCTGGGGTTAAGTTCATGGGGGAAACTTCAAAAATACTTTCACCAGAAAAAACCGTCCTGATGCCAACTCTTGAAGCGACCTGTTCACTGGATTTGGGTTGTCCGGTAGAAGAATTTACCAAATTCTGTGATGCGCATCCTGATCATACTGTAGTGGTGTATGCTAATACTTCGGCTGCGGTTAAAGCCCGCGCTGACTGGGTCGTGACTTCAAGTTGTGCAGTTGAGATTATTGAACACCTCGATAGTTTAGGTGAAAAAATTATCTGGGCACCGGATCAGCATCTAGGGCGTTATATCCAGAATAAAACCGGTGCTGACATGCTGCTTTGGGATGGCGCGTGTATCGTCCACGAAGAATTTCGTTCGCGCGGAATTGCTAATATGAAAGCCTTATATCCAGATGCGGCAGTGCTGGTCCATCCAGAATCACCGATGTCTGTGGTAGAAATTGCTGATGCAGTCGGAAGTACTTCTCAGTTAATCAAGGCAGCTCAAACCTTGCCACATCAGCGTTTGATCGTGGCAACAGATCGCGGTATTTTCTATAAAATGCAGCAGGCTGTGCCAGATAAGATTTTGATTGAAGCTCCAACCGCTGGAGAAGGAGCAACCTGTCGTTCATGTGCACACTGTCCTTGGATGGCCATGAACGAGCTAGATGGAATCTTGCATGTTCTACAACATCGTGATCAGGAGATTCATGTTGACCCCGCATTAGCTCAACGAGCCAAACTGCCTTTAGATCGTATGCTGGATTTTAGTGCCAGCTTGAAACGCTAAGATTTTGTATAAAAAATGTCTGAAATGCTTGATAAATAAACGCTTGAAGTGTTTTTTTGATTTTTTTTAAATATAGGTGTTGACGTCTTATGGCGTCACGCCTAGAATGCACACCGTACCAAGCGATAAGCTTGATACGAAAGCTGAGATGAATCGGAGCATAGCACAGCCTGGTAGTGCACCTGGTTTGGGACCAGGGGGTCGTAGGTTCGAATCCTACTGCTCCGACCAATTCTTCAAGGCGGATGGTGAAAATCATCAGTAAAGCGCTTGTAGCTCAGTTGGATAGAGCATCCGCCTTCTAAGCGGATGGTCACAGGTTCGAATCCTGTCAGGCGCGCCATTTTTGGTGGCTTGATATTTAAGAACCAAGGCAATGGTGGATGTAGCTCAGTTGGTAGAGCCCCGGATTGTGATTCCGGTTGTCGTGGGTTCGAATCCCATCATTCACCCCAACTCTTTGAGTTGAACATCGGAGCATAGCACAGCCTGGTAGTGCACCTGGTTTGGGACCAGGGGGTCGTAGGTTCGAATCCTACTGCTCCGACCATCTTCTTCATGGTGGTTAAGATAAATGATACCGCGTCAAGCGGTTTTTTTATGTCTAAATAATGAAGACACCGTAATGGTGGATGTAGCTCAGTTGGTAGAGCCCCGGATTGTGATTCCGGTTGTCGTGGGTTCGAATCCCATCATTCACCCCAACTCTTTGAGTTGAACATCGGAGCATAGCACAGCCTGGTAGTGCACCTGGTTTGGGACCAGGGGGTCGTAGGTTCGAATCCTACTGCTCCGACCATCGATAAAAATGATTAATTATATAGATACCGCGTTAGGCGGTTTTTTTATGTCTGAAATTTAACTACGAATTAAATTTAGCAATCAAAATAAAAATAGATTAAAAACTGGTTATTTATTAAGTTCATTCTTCATTCTTCATTCTTCATTCTTCATTCTTCATTCTTCATTCTTCATTCTTCATTCTTCATTCTTCATTCTTCATTCTTCATTCTTCATTCTTCATTCTTCATTCTTCATTCTTCATTCTTCATTCCAGAATTATGTTTTTAATAAGTCGAGCTAAATGTACCTAGATCTTTTTATGGGTGAGTCGCATTTATTGGGAGGTCCATAGGGATTGTGAAAATAAGAAAAATATTTATTCGAGTGAGTTGGAAGAATATTTTAAGCAAGAGTAGTTATAGGAATAAAAAACTAAATTGCACTTTATTAAGCTGAAACGAAATAGTCCCTGTTTTTTAAATTAAAAAATGGAAATAGTAAAAAGATATCTAAAAAATAGGGTTTTTAGATTAAAGAATATGCATATATGACATTTTTGTAGAAATAATAATCAACTGAAGTATTTTCTTAAAAATAGGGGTTGCGCTTGTTTGGGATTGGTCTATAATGCACATCCATCGGCGGTGATGAAGATTAAAACTTCTGATAAAACAGTAACTTAGCATGAAATGGTTGAGTTAAGTTTTAGAAAGAAAGTTTAAAAATAATTTTCATTACTGGTTGACTTTCTAGAGATAGAGAGTAATATAGCCGACCTAGCTTGCTACTGACGAAGTAGTGAGAAGATCATTAAGAGATTATGAAGAACAACTTGTGTGGATTTTTACTGGTTGATTGATCGAAATTATTTTCATTGATTGATTGGTTTAAATTACTCGAAGTTTATTTGAGAAATATTTGTCAGAAAATTGATGAGCCAAGTTTAAGAACTTTACTTATAAAGTTCGAAATGATTTTAACTGAAGAGTTTGATCATGGCTCAGATTGAACGCTGG